>JAKBNI010000055.1 GCA_021831125.1 Actinomycetes bacterium
CGCGACGCTCGGTGGCGAGTCCGCGCCGGGCGGGTGGGCGGGCGCGAGGACGACCGCGACCACCCCCACGACGAGCCCGGCCAGCCAGGCGCTCGCGCCCGGCCCGACCGGTCGGCCCCGACGCAGGCGCACCGCGTTGCGCCCGACCTGGAGGACGAAGCCGACCCACAGCGCGCCCAGGGCGACCAGCGCAACCCGTACGAGCGCCTCGTGCGACGGGTCCGGCGTGCGCCAGCGCGTCACCACGACGTAGGGCAGCAGGGCCACGTAGAGGGCCAGTGCGCCGCGTGGCACCCACGCGGCCGTCGGGCTCAGCCGTCGGGGGTCAGCTGCCACGTCACCACCTGGTTCGTCGGGTCGGCGAGCGCCAGCTGGCACGAGGTCGAGCCCACCGCGAAGGTCGCCGTCACCGCGACGGCCGCTGAGCCGCAGGTGAGCGTCGCGCTGAGCGGCGCGCTCGTCGCGAGGGTCCAGGCCCGCGGGCCGGCCAGGGGCACGTCGACGCTGGAGAGCCCCGCGCCGAGCCGTCCGGCGACGGGTCCGCTCGTCGTGGAGGCGCCGACGGAGCCGGCGACGTTCGACGCGGTCGAGCTCGACGAGGCGGCGAAACTCGACGCGGTGCCCGAGCGGGTCGCCGTCGAGCCGAGCGTCGGTCCGGCGGTCGTTGTCGTGGTCGGGGTCGGCGTCGGGGTCGGCGTCGGGGTCGGTCGAGCCCCGGGTTCGCCCCGGGTTCGCCCCGGGGTCGTCGTCGAGGTTGTCGACGGCGCCGGATTCGTCGCCGCGCGCGGGGACGCGCCCGAGGCCTCGCGCCTCGGCCCCGACGCCGGTGGGGGGCCGCTGCGCGCCGTCGCCCCCAGGGTGAGCACCAGCACGATCAACAACAGGGGGCTCGACCACAGGACCCACGTCGAGGCGGCGGGCAGGCGGCGGCGGGTCATAAGGTCCCCGCAGGGTACGTGGCTCATCACTCATTCCACTGGGTTCTCTCACAACGGCTCATAGGAGGTGGTGCTGGGCGAAGTGTCGCAGCTCACCTTGGAGGGTCTGGGGGTGGGAGTGGTCCGCGGCGGCCAGCTCGCGCAGGCTGCGCCCCTCGAAGACGCGCGCGTAGGTGAGCCGTGCGAGGCGTGCGTGGGGCCCGGCGGCGAGGTCGCTGAGTCGCGCGAGCAGGGGCGAGCTCTCCGTGGCGGGGCGCTCCAGGTCGAGCCGGCCCACTTCGCGCGCGGCCTTCTCCTTGAGCAGCCAGCGGCGCAGGCGACCCCGCAGGGCCGAGAGCAGGTCGGGCGCGGCGTAGGGCCGGGACTGACCGGCCCAGTCGATGACGAGCTCGCCCAGCAGCGAGACCGCGGTGGCGACCGTCTCGGCGGGCTCGTCGACGATCCCCTCGCCGAAGCGCAGCTGGCGACAGACGCTGACGAGCCCGGGGAGGAGGGTCTGGACGAGCGCGCGCTGGACGGACCGGCTCCGGGCCCCCTCGAGCAGGGCCCGCACGAGGGCGGCCCGCTCGAGGACGGAGCGCCCGCCCCGCGACTCGCACAGGGCGACCGCGTCGAAGAGGTCCCGGCACCCCTCGAGGGCGAGCTCGGGGTGCGCGGCGCTGAGCTCCCGGCAGGCCGCCCGGGAGGCGGGATCGCGCCCGGCATGGCGCCACTCGGCGCGGAACTCGGAGAGGAGGTCGTGGTGGTTCATGGCCCCACTCCACTGGGGTCCGCGCACCGCGCGCTGACCTCGGTGACGCCCTCTCGCGTGACATCGTCCACGCCGCCAAGGGTGACCGTGCCCGTTCACAGCGCGGCGCACAGCGCTGGTCGTAGGCTGCCCCCGTGGACATCGAGGCCTTCTACGAGCAGAACGAGGCGCGGCGCGAGAGCGCCGAACTCGAGTACGGCGACGAGTGGAGCGACGCCACGGGCAACCGCTACGAGCTCGCGTGGGTCGAGGACACCGGCGAGCTCTACCTCATGGTCGAGCCCGACGCCGTGGTGACCGAGGACATGTTCGGCGACTTCCTGGTCTCGGACGAGCCGGTGGGCGAACTCCAGGTGGTGGTGGTGGCGACCATCCGCTCCGAGGGCGACCTCGAGGACCGCCTGGCCGGGTGGGAGGACCACATGGGCGAGGCGAACTCGCTGCACTGGCTCCACCAGCGCCTGTCGGTCCCCGACGACGACCGCGACGACGACGAGGACTGAGCCGGCGCCTACAGGTAGGGCGTCGAGGAGTCGGCGATCGCGCACATGCGCGTGAGGGTCGCCACGAGGTCGGGGAGCGGCACGCGCTCGGCCTCGTTGATCGTGGTCATGAGCGGGTTCCAGCTGCCGTCGGAGGAGGTGGCGCGCGCGGCGGCCGGGGTGCCCTTCAACAAGACGGCGACGGCCCGCGAGCGCAGCGCCCCCCTTTGGCCGGCGCCGAGCCCGGGCGCGTTCGAGCGGGCCTGCAGGGCGAGCGCCCGGTGGACGTAGACGCAGCTCGCGCGCGCGTCGGCGACGGCCCCCCCGGTGCCGCAGGCCGAGAGGCCGAGGGCGGCGCTGAGGAGGGCGACGGCGACGAGGGCGGCGCGACCTAGGCGAGCCACGAGTCCGCGGACTGGAGCAGGAAGTCGCTCACGCTGCGTCCGCGCTCGAATATGTCGCACAGGGGGTCCTCGCCCTTGGCGACTTGGCTCAGCGAGATCGCGCGCCGGGCCACGATCGAGATGCGCCGCTCGGAGCCCTCGGTGGGCGACTCGAAGGAGTCCGTGGCCGTGACCTCGAGGGGCATCTCCAGACCGCCGATCGGCGCGAGGTCGATCGCCAGGCGCAGCAGGTCGGGCCCGTGGGGCATCGGCGGCAGGCTCCAGGTGAGCACGAGCGGGAAGTGGTACTCGTCGGGTGGGTCGACGTCGTCGGGCAGGCCCATCACGGCGTCTTCGAAGGCGAGCAGGGTGCGCGGGTCCACGTCGAGCTCGATGTGCAGGTCGACCGGGCCGCCGCAGCCGTCCTCGGGGTGCAGGTCGACCTCCCAGGCCTGACGCAGGGAGTAGGTCTCGACGAAGTGGCGCTCGTCGTGGACGTGGAAGCCGTGGGTGACCGCGTGGTCCTTGAGGTCGGCGACGAAACCGGCGACGTCGATGGCGGCCATCGACCTCAGGTTAGTCGCCGGCTGGAATAGCGTTGGCCCGTGCACGAGACGCTGCTCGACCCGCTGCGCGCGTGCGCGCGCGAGATCGCCGAGGTCGTGCGCCCGGGCGAGCGCGCCGGCTACTCGGGGCTGCGCGAGACCCAGTACCACCTCGACGTGGCGGCCGACGAGGTGGCGGTGCGCGTCCTCACCGGCGCGGGCTTCCGCGTCGTGAGCGAGGAGTCCGGCGTGACCGGGGTGGGCGACTACACGGTCGTGGTCGACCCGATCGACGGCTCGACGAACTGCGACCACGGCATCCCCTTCTACGCGACGAGCCTGGCCGTGGTGGGTGCCGGTGAGGTCGTCGCCGGCCTCGTCGTCAACCAGGCGACCGGCACCACCTACGAGGCCGAGCGGGGCCAGGGCGCCACCCGCGACGGCGTGGCCATCGCCCCGAGCGCGGTCGTCGCGCTCGAGCGCGCGGTCGTGTGCTTCTCCGGTCTGCCGGGTCGCCACCTCGGGTGGGCCCAGTACCGCGCCCTCGGCGCCGCGGCGCTCGAGGTCTGCCTGGTCGCCGACGGCTCGCTCGACCTGTTCAGCGTCGCGCGGCGCTCGACGCTGCGCCCGTGGGACTACCTCGCGGGACTGCTCATCGCGCGCGAGGCCGGCGCCGCCGTCACCGAATGGGACGGTCGCGACCTCGTGACGATCGAGCCCGTCGCCCGTCGCCCCCTCGTGGCGGCCACCGTCGCCCTCCTCGACGAGGCCCGCGCCCTGGGCGCGCCCTGAGCGACCGCCGCGCGCGAACGCTCTGCCCTAGGTTGACGTGATTCTCGAGACGACCGACGCCCCCGCCGACGCGACCCCCGACGGCACCGTCGACCCGGCCGGGTGGTCCACGACGGCGACCCGGATGGCCTGGACCGTCGTGGGCTTCGCCCTGCTCTCGACGGGGGTGAACAACTGGGGGGCCTGGTCGTCGTGGCCGGGCTTTGCGGTGGTGAGCCCGTGCGTGACCCTGGCGGGGGCCGTGGTGATGGCCCTTGCCTGGACCGTGTCGGCCCGTCGCTGGGTCGGCTTCGAGTCGGTGGTCTTCGTCGCGTCGCTCGTGGCGGTGGTCGCGGTCAACGCGCCGCTGCTCGCCCAGAGCGCGCACTTCTCGACCGACGCGGCCGCGTTCAACCAGCGTGCGGCCGTCCTCGCGCTGCACGGCGTCGACCCGTATCGGGTGGCCTTCCACGGCACCGGGGTCCAGCTCGACCCGGCCGCCGACTACTGGACCTACACCCTCAACGGTGGGCACGTCGACCACCTGTCGTACCCCGCGGGCTCCTTCCTCTTCGTCGTGCCCTTCGTCGCGCTCGGCCTCACGCACCTCACCACCGACTGGGTCGACCTCGCCGCGTGGCTCGCCTCGGCCGTCGCGCTCTACCTACTCTCCCCGCGCCGGGTGCGCTGGCTCGCGCCCTTGCTGGTGCTCGCGACGATGTTCACGCCGCTGTTCACCTTCGGCGACACCGACGCCCTCTACGTCCCCTTCTTGATCCTCGCCGCGTGGCACCGCGAGCGCTTCATCGACGAGGCGGCGCCCCGGGCCCTGCGCTGGCTCGCCCCGCTGGCCCTCGGGGTGGCCTGCTCGATCAAGCAGACGCCGTGGTTCACCGTGCCCTTCTTCGCGATGGGGGTGGGCTACGCCGCCGCGGCCGCGCACCGTCGGGTCGGTCCGGTCGTCGCCCGCTACCTCGCCCTGGTGGCCGCGCCCTTCGTCGTGCTCAACCTGCCCTACGCGCTCTGGGACACCGGGGCGTGGCTCCACGGTGTGCTTCTGCCGCTGCGCGCGCCACTCGTCCCCGACGGCCAGGGCCTCGTCTCGCTCGTCACCCACGGGGTCGTGCACGTCCTGCACCCCGGTGACCTCCAGCTCGCCGGGGCGCTCCTCGTGGCGATGCTCGTCGTCGCCTACCTGCGCTGGCCCCAGCGCCTGGAGCGGGCGTGGCTCTTCGTGCTGCCCCTCGTGCTCTTCGTGCCCAGCCGGTCGCTCTCGACCTACCTCGTCGACTTCACCCCGGCCGCGGTCGCCGGGGTGCTGGGCGGTGCCGCGGCCCCCGTGGGCCCCCGGCTCCCGAGACGGGTGGCCCGACCCGCCCTCGCCCTGGGCGCCCTGGGCGTGGCGGTTCTCGTCGTCGTCGCGTTCACGTCGTCGCCGCTTGGGGTGCGCGTCGATCGCGTCGTGGCGACCGACCACGCCCAGTTCCTCGGCCCGGTGACCCTGACGCTGACCAACGACGGCGCGACCCCCCTTCACGTTCACGTGATCGCCGAGGTCGGCTCGGGTCACCCGGTCGGCTTCTGGCGTCCCCGGACCGGAGACGGGCTCGTGGCGGCCCACGCGCTCGAGCGGGTCACCTTCGTCCCGCCACGCTTCCTCTTCGCCCCGCGACGCGGCGAGTCCTGGTTGCTCGAGGTGATGAGCGCGGCCCCCGCGCTGGTCGTGACGACTCCGCCCCTGCCGTGGCGGCGCGGTCCGAGGGTCGAGCGGGCCGCCCGGGTGCGCTAGCCTGCTCACTCGGCCAGCGCCCCGTGCGCGGGCGTTTAGCTCAGTTGGTTAGAGCAGCTGACTTACACTCAGCAGGTCGGGGGTTCGAGTCCCTCAGCGCCCACTCGTTGTCAAATGCACAACGTCTCACCTGATTAGTCCTTTGCACCCACTTCCGATCGCTCGATCGCCTTCGGAGGCTCGTTCGAACCCCGATTCCTGGAAGCTCTGCGCCCCGCGCCCCTCACGTGAGTGATTCGGCCCAGCTTTCTTGGGCTCTGCCCCTAGCTCTCCTGACACCGTCAGGAAGAGTGGGGACAGCCCCTTCCAACTGGCCGAATCAGGTCGGGCTGCATGATCGTCGGCGCGGAATCAGGGGATTCTTGGAATGGACCTAGGGCTTCCCCCAATTGCTCACTGACTCTGGCTGGTCGACAATCAATGTGAGTCCCTCGGCGAGGGAAGGGAGCGCGCATGACCCATATACCGGCGAACAGGTCCCCGGGCCGGCTTCGACGCTGGTGCGTCCGTGCCGCCTTTGTCGTGCTCGTGTCGCCGGGACTGGTCGTATCGGGACTGGCAGGCGCGGCGGCGAAGCCCGAGACGAGCCCGAGTGGCGTTCACGGTGCTGTGAACGTCACGGTTTGGAGCATCGACAGTGACGGGGCTTACTTCCAGTCCATCGTGAGTGGAGCGATCGGTGACTTCGGGCCAGCGATCTCGATCCTGCCGAGCGGCAAGGTCGACCCGGCGCACTCGAGCGAATTGGAACTCAGACTCCAGCACGGGACGTTTCGCCTCGACATCCATGGGATGGCGAGCAAGCTGCGGGCCGAGACTGCCCACGAGCCCGTCTACCGGTCGACCTGCTCGGACTACTTTCGCGTCACCGCTCCAGTGCCCGTCGTGACGGGCTCGGGCACCGGTCGCTACCGCGGGTTGACCGGGACTCTCGCGATGAGTCTTGTGATCAACGAGGTCGAGTCACCCTCGTGCAATGGCATGTCGCGCCAACTCATCGTTCTCAGCGGCTCGGGGATGATGTCGAAGGGAGGCTGAGCCGAGCCAGGCTCATGTTGGAGGTCTGGTTGGCGAGCAACTGATCGCGCCGCCGACCTGGGAGTGTTCTACCTGATTGACAGCGAGGCGAAGGGTTCGAACGACGTCCCCTTACCTCCGTTCGTCTTGCGGCGGCGGCCCGCTCCCGGACGCGCTCTGACCCCCGGTCCGTACTCCACGGCTCCGACGCGGCGTTCCGTAGAGCCGGTCCCCACGCCCTCTCGGGACGAGGCGGGGTAGTAGGGGGCGGTGGTTCCGGGCGACCTGGAGGCGGAGAGGGCCAAGTACGTGATCGCGATGGACGGGATCCCCGATGCCGAACTGCCCGACGCCGCGGACGTCGCGCACGCGGTATGCCGCGAGGCGATTGCCGCCGGGGTGATCGTGGTGGCCAGTGGGCTCGTCGACGAGCCGGCGAGCGTGGTGGCCCCCGGCGGGGCCGTCACCGTGGGCACCCCGCCCGGGCCCCTCGGGGGGTTCGCGATTCTCGACGTGGCGGACCGGGTTGAGGCGCGGCAGTGGGCCTCTCGATTCGCGCTGGCGTGTCGCTGCGCGCAAGAGGCGTGGGCCGTCGAGCCGGACCCGAGCTCGACCGGATGCTCGGGGCGCTCGAGCGGGCGTAACGGTCACCGGACCCCACCGGTGGCCGCGCTCAGGTCGAGCGGTTGAGGGCCGCGGCGGCGCGCACCAGGGCGGTGAAGGCACGCGCGTCGAGTCGCTCACCCTCGCGCAGGTCGATCGCGCGGCGCACCTTGCCCTCGAGGCTCGAGGTGAAGAGTCCCCCGGGGTCGGGCAGGGACGCACCGCGCGCGAAGGTGAGCTTGACCGCCGCCTTGTAGGTCTCCCCGGTGCAGACGATCCCGTCGCGTGACCATACGGGCACGTTCCATTTCCACTCCTCAACCACGTCGGGGAGCGCCCGGTGGATGAGCTCGCGCGCCCGCGCGAGCGCCGCGCCGCGCCAGTCGCCGAGCTCAGCGATGCGCGCGTCGATGCGCTCGCCGGGCGTGTCGCCCGGGGTGAGGCTCTTGTTCACCGTTCCTCCCTAGCACGCGCGGCCCGCCGAGAGATCTCCGCGCCGGGCCGTTCCCGGACCCGAACTACAACTCGGGCTCGGGTTCGAGCACGGGTGCGGGCTCGGGCTCCTCGGAAGCGCCGGGGCCGACGGCCCCGGTGAGTATCTCCATGAAGAACGTGGCGACGGCCGTGGGCGCCATGGTGCGCCGGGTCGCCATCGGCAGGATGAACTGGCCCACCGACGCGGCCCAGAACATCAAGACGACCATCTCGGCCGTCGCCCCGTCGAAGGTCCAACCACGCTCGTGGGCGAGCTCGGCGGCCGCCAGCCACCGGTCGAACTGGGCGTCGAGCTGGCTGCGGAAGCGGGCAGCCTGGCTCTTGTTGTCGAAGATGTTGATGAAGGTGCGGATCAGCGAGTAGCGCGCATCGGCCCGCCCGGCGGACCAGGCCGCGGTCATCTGGTCCCGGACCGTGGCGTAGAAGACGTTGGGGTCACCGACGTCCAGGGCACGTTCGATGGCGGCGATCCGCTCCTCGAACGCGCCCACCAGGTCCTCGTAGCGCTGGCGGTCGGCCTCGGCGAGACAGTCGGCGAAGGAGGTGAAGTAGTAGTAGAAGGTCGAGGGCGCGATGTGGGCTCGCTCACAGAGCACCGCCACCGACAGGGCGTCCTTGTTGGTCTCGGTCAGCAGGGCCTTCGCGACGTCGAGGATGTGCTGGCGAGTCTTGGAGTTGGGATTGCCCTCGGCCATCGCTCCCTCAATCACTCTCTGCCCGTCGGTCACGGAACTCTACTCAGAGTGTGGCGCACGCCACAGTGTGCGGGTTACCAAAAAACAGTTTTCCCCTCAGGTCGCCTTCAGCATCGTGGCCCGGGCCGGGCGTGAGAGCGCCGGGTGGCCGACGAGCGCGAAGCGCCACGGTCGCTCGACCTCGCGGCTGATGCCCACCCGGGGCGTCGCGGCCACGTCGGCGCCCGCGGGCGCCCCGGCGTCGCGGGCGAACACGACGCGCGCGTCGCGCCCGCAGCAGTCGAGACCCGAATCGGCGCCCGTGAGCCCGAGCGCGCGCGCGACGAGGCCGGGTCCGCGCAAGGGGGCGGGCTCGGGCGCGAGCTGCTCGGCCGCGCGCACCAAGACGGCGCCCGCCACGCCCGCGCGTCCGGTGACCACGTTCGCGCACCAGTGCACGCCGTAGCTCTTGTAGACGTAGAGCACGCCGGCCGGGCCGAACATGACCGCACAGCGCGGCGTCGGTCCCCGGTAGGCGTGGGAGGCGGGGTCGTCGGCCCCGCCGTAGGCCTCGGTCTCAACGACCCGTGCGACCCGGCGCACCGGGCCCTCGTCGACGACGAGCAGGGTCCCGAGCAGGTCTCGCGCCACCGCCTCGGGGTCGCGGGCGAAGAAGGGCCGGGTGAGGCGGCGCACCGCGGGCGCGCTACCGAAAGCCGGCCACGGCGTGCGGGCGGTACGGCGCCTCGAGGGCGGCGACGTCCTCGGCGCTGAGCTCGAGGGCGAGCGCGGCGACGGCCTCTTGGAGGTGGTGGGGCTTGGTCGCTCCCACGATCGGGCTCGTGACCCCGGGCTGGGCGAGCATCCAGGCGAGGGCCACGGTGGCCGGCGCGACCCCGTGGCGCTCGGCGACCGCGACGGTGGCCTCGACGACCGGACGGTCGTCCTCGCCGTAGAGGGCGCGGCCGAACTCGTCGTTCTCGAAGCGGTGGGTCGACGCGCCCCAGGGCCGCGCCAGGCGCCCGCGCGCGAGGGGGCTCCAGGGGATCACGCCGACGCCCTGGTCCTCGCACAGGGGGAGCATCTCGCGCTCCTCCTCGCGGTAGAGGAGGTTGTAGTGGTTCTGCATCGACACGAATCGGGTCCAGCCGTTCAGGTCCGCGAGGTAGAGCGCCTGGGCGAACTGCCACGCGTGCATCGACGAGGCGCCGACGTAGCGCGCCTTGCCGGCGCGCACGACGTCGTCGAGTGCGCCGAGGGTCTCTTCGATCGGGGTGTCGTAGTCCCAGCGGTGGATCTGGTAGAGGTCGACGTAGTCGGTGCCCAGACGGCGCAGACTGTGGTCGATCTCGGCGAGGATGGCCTTGCGTGAGAGGCCCTGGCCGTTGGGGCCCTCGCCCATGCGCCCGTTGACCTTGGTCGCGATGACGACCTGATCGCGCGGGACCATAGAGAGCAGGGCGGCGCCGGTGATCTCCTCGCTCGAGCCGGCCGAGTAGACGTTGGCGGTGTCGAAGAAGTTGATGCCGAGTTCGAGCGCCTGGGCGAAGAACGGCCGGGCCTCGTCGGGCCCGAGGGACCAGGGCTGGTTGCCCCGGGTGGGCTCTCCGTAGCTCATGCAGCCCAGGCAGATCCGTGAGACCTTGAGTCCGGTGTGTCCGAGGGTGACGTAGTCCATGGTGCGAACCTAGCGGTGGTCCCTACAGTGGGGGCCGGACGAGGAGGGACCGTGGAGAATCGACGCGTCGTGCTGGCCCAGCGGCCGCGAGGGAGGCTCGACGCGTCGACGACGCGCCTCGAGTCGGGCGAGCGGCCCCCGTGCGGAGAGGGTGAGGCCCTCATCCGGGTGGGGATGCTCTCGATCGACCCGACCATCCGCACCTGGATGGACGACGCCCCGGGCTACCTGCCCCCCATCGAGGTGGGTGGGGTCGTCCGGGGCGCGGGCGCGGGCCTCGTGGTCGAGTCGCGCACCCCGCGCTACGCCGTGGGCGACGTGGTGGTCGGCATGACGGGCTGGCAGGAGTGGGCGCTCGCCACCGACGACGTGCGCTTCTCGGTCGTGCCCGCCGGCCTCGGGCTCGACCTGGCGACGGTGATGAACGTCCTGGGCGTCACCGGGGTGACCGCCTGGGTGGGCGTGCACGAGGTGGGCGGCCTGCGCCAGGGCGACACCGTGGTCGTCTCGGCCGCCGCCGGGGCGACGGGCTCGGTGGCCGGCCAGCTCGCCCGTGAGGGCGGGGCGGGCGCGGTGATCGGGATCGCCGGGGGTCCCGGGAAGTGCCAGGAGGTCGTCGAGACCTACCGCTTCGACGCGTGCCTCGACTACCGCGAGGCGAACCTCGCCGCGCGGCTGCGCGAAGCCTGCCCGAGGGGCGTCGACCTCTACTTCGACAACGTCGGGGGCGCCGTCCTCGACGCGGTCTTGGCGAACCTCGCGATGCACGCGCGCGTGGCTCTGTGCGGGGCGATCGCCCAGTACGACGGCGCCGAGCGCTACGGCCTCTCCAACACCGCGGCCCTCATCACCCGGCGCGGGACGATGCGTGGGTTCATCGTGCTCGACTACCTGGACCGCTTCGCCGAGGTCCAGGGTCAGCTCGCGACCCTGGTGCTCTCCGGGCGCCTGGCGCACCGCGAGCACCTCGTCGAGGGGCTCGACCGCGCCCCCGACGCGCTCTCGATGCTGCTGCGCGGGGAGAACCACGGCAAGACCCTCGTGGTGGTCGACCCCACGGTCACCCTCGACTAGGGCCCCGGGGCGAGGGCGACGTAGCGGTCCCGCCCGGGGGAGGGGGCCGCTACGACCTCGACCGCGAGCCCGGCCGCGCGCAGGGCCGACTCGTACGCCTCGGGGGCGAAGAGGGTCAGGCGGTGGTGGTCGACGAGGTGCGCCACGCCCTCGGGGTCGGCCACCAGGTGGTGCATCTCGAGGTGGGCGCGGCCCCCCTCGAGGCGGCTGCGTCCCACGCGCACGATCCGGCGGGGCCCGTCCTCGGCCACCACGACCTGGACGACGCCGTCGCGCCAGGCCTCCGGGCGCAGCCAGCCGTCGACGACCAGGACCCCGCCCGGCGCGAGGTGCGAAGCCATCGAGGCCACCGCGGCGCGCAGCTCGGCCTCGCCGTCGGCGTAGCCGATCGAGCCGAACAGGCAGCTCACGACGTCGAAGGTGCGCCCGAGGGCGAGGGTGCGGTAGTCGGCCACGTGCAGCG
>JAKBNI010000056.1 GCA_021831125.1 Actinomycetes bacterium
CGCGCCTGGGCGTCGTGGGCGAGGTCGACCCGGCCCTCGTCGGCGCGCTCGCCGGCGGTGAGGCCCCCCGGCGCGTGGGCCTCGTCGAGCTCGACCTCGACGCGCTCGCCGACCCGGCCCGGGCGACCCCGGCCCCCCGGGCCATCCGCCTGCCGAGCCGGTTCCCGAGCGCGGTGATCGACCTCGCCTTCGTCGCTCCCGACGCGCTCAACGCCCAGGATCTCGCCCACGCCCTGGCGAGCGGCGACGAGCGCGTCGAGTCGGTCGCGCTCTTCGACGTCTACCGTGGCGGGGCGGTGCCCTCGGGGGCGCGCAGCCTCGCCTTCACCGTGCGGCTCTCCTCGCCCGAGCGCACCCTCGACGAGCGCGAGGTCGCCCAGTTGCGCGAGGCGCTGATCGAGTCGGGTCGGGCCCTGGGAGCGAGCCTGCGCTGATGGAGTTCGCCGCCTGGGCCGACGGGTCGCGCCGCTTCGTCGGGGCGGCGACCGTGCGCCTGGGCGACGTGGACCCGGCCGGCCGGCTGCGCGTCGACGCGCTCGCGCGCTACCTCCAAGACGTCGCGACCGACGACTGGAACGACACGGGGCTCGTCGCCGAGAGCGACGACGTCTGGCTGGTGCGGCGCACGGCGCTGCGCCGGGTGGCGGGCGCGCGCTGGCCGGGCTACCTCGAGGGCCTCGAGCTCGCGACGTGGTGCGCGGGGACCGGGCCGGCCTGGGCCGAGCGGCGCACCGACGTGCTCTTCGAGGGGGTCGCCGTGATCGAGACCGTGGCGCTGTGGGTCCCGACCGACCTCGAGGGACGCCCGGTGCGCATGCGCGAGTCCTTCTTCGCCGCCTACGGTGAGGCGTCGCGGGCTCGTCGCGTCTCGAGCCGGGTGGTGGTGCCCCCGATGAGCGAGACCCCGATACGGCGCCCGTGGCCGACGCGGCGCAGCGACCTCGACGTGGTCGGTCACGTGAACAACGCCGCCGCGTGGGAGGCGGTGACCGAGGTGGCGCCGGTCCCGCTCGCCGCGGCGACGGTCATCCACCACGGCCCCCTCGAGCTCGGCGACGACGTCACCCTGGTCGAGGGCGAGGGCGTCGCCTGGCTGGCCGTCGGCGACGACGTGCGGGTCTCGGCGACCTACGCCGCCTGAGCCTCCGCGAGGGCCCCGGCGCGCCCGCGGGGACGGGTCGTGGCGAGGATCGAGCCCACGAGCACCAGGGGGAAGCCCACGGCGATGCCCGCGGTGAGCGGCTCGTGCAGGCCCACCACGCCGAGGACCACCGCGAGGGCGGTGTTGAGGTACGTGACCACGACCGAGCGGGCGGGCCCGGCCTCCTTCACGAGCTCGAAGAAGACGAGGAACGCCGCGACGGTGCACACGAGGCTCAAGATGGCGATCGACCAGAGCGTCTCGGCCGAGACGCGCGTGGGCCAGTGGACGACGTCCCAGGGGACCCAGGCGAGCGAGACGACCCCGGTGGCGCCCATGACGACGGTCGGCCCGTCCACGTGGGTGAGCCGTGTCGCCAGGATGATCGGGCCGAGCGAGTAGCCCACGATCACCACCAGCATCAACCCGATCCAGGGCAGAGAGCCGTGGCTGATCCCGAGCCCGACGAGCAGGGCGACCCCGAGGGCGCCCACGAGGAGCCCCCCGAGGCGGCGTCGGTCGACCGTCTCGGCGCCGCGCAGGCGCTGGACGACGACCGAGAGCAGCGGCACACAGCAGATCAGAAGGCTCGTGAGCGAGCTCGTGATGTGGCGCTCGGCGCTCGACATGAGGTACCACGGGACGCCGAACTCGACGACCCCGAACAGGGTGATCCACCCGAGGTGGCGGGCGAGCACCCGCCACTGGCGCCGCCAGGCCACGAGGGGGGCGAGCACGAGCGCGGCCGGGCCGGTGCGCGCGAGCACGAGGACCCCGGGGTCGAGCTGGCGCACGGCCACGCGGATCAAGAGGTAGGGGATGCCCCAGATGACCGACATGGCGACAAAGAGCAGCCAACCGCGCCGGGACACGCCTCCACGGTAGCCGACAAACGGTCTATTTGTAATTTACGCCGTGGGTGTGCATAAAATGGCGTATGCGAGTCGGGGTCGTCGGCGCGAGCGGGTACGCGGGCGCCGAGGTCGTGCGCCTGTGCGGCGCGCACCCCGACCTCGAGGTGGTGCTCGTCACCGGCGACTCGAGCGCGGGGGTGGCCCTGGGCGCCCACGTGCCGGCGCTCGCGGCGCGCTACCCCGACCTCGTGCTCGGCGCGCACGAGAGCGTGCTCTCGGCCGAGCTCGACCTCGTCTTCGTGGCCCTGCCCCACGGCAAGAGCCAAGGACTCGTGGCGCGCCTGGTCGAGCGCGGGGTCCCGGTCGTCGACCTCGGGGCCGACTTCCGACTCAAGGACCCCGCGGTGTACGAGGCGTGGTATGACGAGGCGCACACCGCGCCGACGCTCCTCGAGCGCGCCGTCTACGGGTTGGTCGAGCGCCATCGCCCGGCGCTCGTCGGTGCCACCCTCATCGCGGCGCCGGGCTGCTACCCGACGGCGGCGGCCCTCGCCCTGGGGCCCTTTCTCGACGCGGGGGTCGTGGAGCGAGAGGGCGTCGTCGTCGACGCCCTCTCGGGCGCCTCGGGCGCCGGGCGTGCGACGAGCGACCGGCTGCACTTCAGCCGCCTGGCCGCCAACGCCGAGGCCTACGGGCTCGTGCGCCACCGCCACACGCCCGAGATGGAGGCCGAGCTCGGGGCGAGCCTCCTGTTCACCCCCCATCTGGTGCCGGTGGCCCGGGGCATGCTCGTCACCGCCTACGCGCGCCTGGTCGAGCCGCTCTCCACGGCGGCGGCCCTCGGACTGCTCGAGGCGCGCTACGCCCACGACCCCTTCGTCGTCGTGACCGAGGCCCCCCCGGCCCTCAAAGACCCGGTCGGGTCGAACCTGTGCTTCGTGAGCGCGGCGGTCGACGCGCGCACCGGCTGGCTCGTGGCGATGAGCTCGATCGACAACCTCATCAAGGGCGCGGCCGGCCAGGCCCTCCAGGCCTGGAACGTGGCGAGCGGGTGGCCCGAGACGCGCGGGCTCCCGCTCACCGGGGTCACGCCGTGAGCGTCGTGGCGAAGCTCGGCGGGCACGCGCTCGACGACCTCGCCCCCGACGGGGCCACCCTGGCGGGCCTCGCTGAGGACCTCGCGGCCCTCGGGGGCGAGAGGGTCGTCCTCGTGCACGGCGGCGGACCCCAGATCGCCGCGCTGCTCGCGGCCGTGGGGTCCGAGAGCGTGTTCGTCGACGGTCTGCGCGTCACCGACGAGGCGACGATGGGCTACGTGGCGATGGCCCTCGCCTCGGTGAACGCGGCCCTGGTCGCCGGCCTCGTCGCCCACGGCATAGGGGCGGTGGGGCTCTGCGGGGTCGACGCGGGTCTCCTGAGGGCTCGGGCCCTGGGCGGTGCGTGGGGGCGCGCCGGGGACACCCCGGTCGTCGACACGGGCGTGCTCGAGGCCCAGTGGGCCGCGGGCCTCGTGCCCGTCGTGAGTCCGGTCGCCGTCGACGAGGGGGGCCGTCTCCTCAACTGCAACGCCGATACCGCGGCCGGCGCGCTCGCCGGGGCCCTCGGGGCCGAGCTCGTCTTGTTGAGCGACGTCGACCAGCTGCGCACCGACCCCGAGGACGCGGCGACGGCCCTGGAGCGGGTGAGCGCCGCTGAGGTCGCCGCCCTGCTCTCGAGCGGCGCCGCGCGCGAGGGCATGCGGCCCAAGGTCCGCGCGGCGCTCGACGCCCTCGCGGGGGGCGCCGGGCGCGTCGTGCTCGCGAACGGCCGCCGACCGCACGCCCTGGCGGCGGCGCTCAAGCGCGAGGGCCACCACACCGAGGTGGTGGCGTGACCCGTCACCTTCTCACCATCGGCGCGCTCTCGAGAGACGAGCTGCTCGAGGTGCTCGACCTCGCGACGGCGCCCCTCGACGCCGCGCTCTACGAGGACGAGCCGGTGGCCCTCGTCTTCGAGCACCCGAGCCTTCGCACCCGCGCGGCGGCCACGGTGGCCGTGCACCAGCTGGGCGGCTGGCCGGTGGAGTTCACGGGTGACGAGATCGGCCTCGACGCGCGCGAGTCGGCCGAGGACGTCGCGCGCACCCTGGCCGAGACCTTCGCGGTGGCGGCGCTGCGGGTGCGCCGTCACGGCGTGCTCGAGCGGATCCGCGCCGCGACCGACGGCCGGCTCGCGGTCGTGAACCTCCTCTCCGACGCCGCCCACCCGACCCAGGCGGTGGCCGACGTGCTCACCATCGCCGAGGCCCACGCCGGCGGCGACGTGCGCGCGCTCGGCGGGCTGCGCGTCGGCTACGTCGGCGACGCGACCAACGTGACCCGCTCGCTCGCGGTCGCCCTCGGGCGCCTCGGGGCGAGCGTCGTGGTGGGGGCGCCCCCGGGCTACCAGCTGGCCCCCGGGGGGCCCGAGGACCCGACCGATTCCGGCGCCCTGGTGCGCCTCGTCGAGGACCCGCGCGAGGCGGCCCGAGGGGCCGACGTGCTCTACACCGACACGTGGGTATCGATGGGCGTGGAGGCCGAGGCGCGCCGGCGCCGCGAGGACCTCGCCGCGTACCGGGTCGACGAGGAGCTGGTGGGGCTGGCGAGCGAACGCTGCGTCGTGCTGCACTGCCTGCCCGCCCACCGGGGCGAGGAGGTCACCGACGCCGTGCTCGACTCGGCGCGCTCACGGGTCTGGCGCCAGGTCTTCCACCGGCGCACGGCGATGCTGGGCGTGCTCGCCTGGCTCAAGGGGGGGGAATGACCAAGGCCCAGCGGCAGCACCGGATCGCCTCGATGATCGACCGCGAGGTCATCTCGACGGCGGCCCAGATCGTCTCGCGGCTCCACGAGGAGGGGATCAGCGCCACGCAGGCGACGGTCACCCGCGACCTCCAAGAGCTCGGGACCGTGAAGATTCGCGACGAGCACGGCGTGCGCCGGATCGTCATGGCCGCCTCGCCCAAGCTGGCGCCGGCCCCGCTCGACCACCTGCGCCGGGTGATGGGCGAGTGGGTGGTGAACGTCGAGCACTCGGCGAACGTGGTCGTGGTGCGCACCCCGCCGGGGTGCGCCCACGTGGTGGCCTCGGCCCTCGATCGCAGCGCCCTCGCGGGCGTGCTCGGATCGGTCGCCGGGGACGACACGATCCTCGTGGTGGCGACCGACGCCCACGGCGGCGACGCCCTGACCGCGCAGTTCCGGGCCCTCGCGGGGCTCGACGAGTTAACGGAGGCCAAGTGACCAAGAAGGTGGTGCTCGCCTACAGCGGCGGGCTGGACACGTCGGTGGCGATCCGCTGGATGATCCAGGAGTGGGGCGTCGAGGTCGTCGCCGTGCTCGTCGACGTCGGCCAGGACCCCACCAGCTCGGAGAGCTTCGAGGAGATCCGCGACCGCGCGATGGCCGCGGGGGCGAGCGAGTGCGTGGTCGTCGACGCCCGTGACGAGATGGCCGAGGAGTTCTGCGCGCGCGCGATCGCCGCCAACGCGCTCTACGAGGGCCGCTACCCACTGGTCTCGGCCCTCAGTCGCCCGGTGATCGTGCGCCATCTCGTCGACCAGGCCCGCCGCCACGACGCCACCGCCGTCGCCCACGGCTGCACGGGCAAGGGCAACGACCAGGTCCGCTTCGAGGTGGGGGTGCACGCCCTCGCGCCCGAGCTCGAGGTCCTGGCCCCGGCGCGCAACTGGGGGATGTCCCGGGCCGACTCGGTCGACTTCGCGAAGAAGTGGGACATCCCGATCAAGGCCACCCGGGAGAAGATCTACTCGATCGACGAGAACCTCTGGGGACGGGCCATCGAGTGCGGGGCGATGGAGGACCCCTGGGCCGCCCCGCCCGAGGAGCCCTACACGCTGACCCGGGTGCGCGCCGAGGCGCCCGTCGAGGTCGTTATCGGCTTCGCGGCCGGCGTGCCGACCTCGCTCGACGGGCGGGCGATGGGGCTCGCCGAGCTGATCGCGCGCCTGAACGCCCTGGCCGGGGCGACGGGCTTCGGGCGCCTCGACATGGTCGAGAACCGCCGGGTCGGCATCAAGAGCCGCGAGGTCTACGAGTGCCCCGCGGCGCTCGCGCTCATCGCGGCCCACCAGGACCTCGAGAGCCTGGTCCTCGAGCGCGACCTCGCCCACGAGAAGCGCCGTCTCGAGACGCGCTGGGCCGAGCTCGTCTACGACGGAATGTGGTTCTCGCCGCTCAAAGAGGCCCTCGACGCGTTCATCGAGGAGACCCAGCGCCACCTCACCGGCGAGGTCCGGCTCACCTTCACCCCGCCGGGGGTCGCCACGATCAGCGGCCGGCGCAGCCCGGCGGCCCTCTACGACTACGGCCTGGCGACCTACGAGGCGGCCGACACCTTCCGCCACGCGGACTCGGAGGGCTTCGTGCGCATCTACGGCCTCGGCGTGAAGACCTGGGCCCAGCGCCAGGGTGCGAAGAACGCCACCCCGAGGCGGTCCTAGCCGTGGCCCTGTGGGCCGGCCGCTTCGAGGCGGCGATGGACGAGGCCCTCGTCGAGCTCTCCGAGAGCTTCAGCTTCGACCGCGCCCTCTACCACTACGACCTTGAGGGCTCGGCCGCCCACGTGCGCGGCCTCGGCCACGCGGGGCTGCTCAGCGACGACGAGCGCGACGAGCTGCTCGGGGTGCTCGCGGCGATCGAACGCGAGTTCGACGCGGGGGCCTTCGTGACCCTGGCGGGCGACGAGGACGTCCACATGGCCATCGAGCGCCGCGCCATCGAGATCGCCGGGCCCCTCGGGGCCCGACTGCACACCGGGCGCAGCCGCAACGACCAGGTGGCGACGACGCTGCGCCTCTTCACCCGCGACGCGCTGACGCGCGTCGCCGAGGGGGTCCTCGACCTCGTCGACGCCCTCGTCGCGCTGGGCGATCGTCACCCCGGCGCGCGCCTGCCCGGCTACACCCACCTCCAGCGGGCCCAGGCCGTCCTCTTGAGCCACCACCTCTCGGCCCACGCGTTCGCGCTCCTGCGCGACGTGGACCGCCTGGGCGACGCCGCCGAGCGCCTCGCGGTCAGCCCGCTGGGCGCGGGGGCCCTCGCGGGCAGCTCGCTCCCGCTCGACCCGGCCTACACCGCTGCGCTCCTGGGCTTCGCGGCCCCCTTCGCGAACTCGATGGACGCGGTGAGCGACCGGGACTTCGTGGCCGAGAGCCTCTTCGCGATCGCCCTCACCGGGGTCCACCTCAGCCGCCTGGGCGAGGAGCTGGTGCTGTGGACCTCGAGCGAGTTCGGCTTCGCCCGGCTGGACGACGCCTTCACGACCGGCTCGTCGATGCTGCCCCAGAAGAAGAACTCCGACGTCGCCGAGCTCGCCCGGGGCAAGACCGGGCGTCTGGTGGGCAACCTGACGGGGCTGCTCGTGACCCTGAAGGGCCTGCCCCTCAGCTACAACCGCGACCTCCAAGAGGACAAGGAGCCCCTCTTCGACTCGGTGCGCCAGGTGCTGCTCGTGCTGCGCGCCCTCGCGGGCGCCTACGGGTCGCTGCGCTTCGACGAGGCCCGCGCCGCCGCCGCGGCCGACGACGAGCTGCTCGTGGCGATCGACCTCGCCGAGGCGCTGGTCGCGACGGGCGTGCCCTTCCGCGAGGCGCACGAGCGGCTCGGCCGACTGGTGGGCGAGGCGGTGCGCCGGGGCGTGACCCTGGCCGAGCTCGTCCTCGAGGACCCGGCGCTGGCCGAGCACCGCGGCCTCTTCGCCCCGGGCGCCGCCCTGGCGAACCGGACCTCGCCGGGGGGGGCCGGACCGGTCGCGGCGCCGGCCCAGCGCGCGCGCCTCGGGGCCGAGGTCGCCGCGGCCCGGGCCCGGCTCGGGCTGTAGCAGAGACCTGGGACCCTTACGGGGCGGGCGGGGCCCGTAGGTTGGAGGACCGATGGCCGATCGGCTGATGACGCCCACGAAGATCTCGGAGTGGTTGGGCTGCGAGCACTCGCTCGCGCTCTATCTCTCGGGCGCCGGGGGCGAGGAGCGGGCCCTCAGCGAGCTCGCCGAGATCCTCCAGGCCAAGGGCCTCGCCCACGAGCGGTCGGTCCTCGCGGACTACCGCCGGCGCGGTTTGCGGGTGCTCGAGGTCGAGAAGGGCTCGCGCGAGGAGTTCGAGCGCCTCGTCGAGCGCGTCGGCGACCCCCTCGGCGGGGAGTGGGACGTCGTGTACCAGATGCCCCTGGAGAACGACGGGGTGCGCGGGGTGGCCGACTTCGTCGAGCGCGTCGCCGACCCCGTCGAGGGCTACGGCGCCTACGAGCCCGTCGACGCGAAGCTGACCCGCTCCGAGGCCAAGGCCGGGCACGTCCTGCAGTTGTGCTTCTACGCCGAGGCGCTCACGCGGCTCACCGGGGCCCCGCCGCGGCGGATGCACCTCGTGCTCGGCACCGGCGAGCGCGAGAGCTACGTCGTCGAGGAGTTCATGGCCTACTGGCGCCGCACCCGGCGCCAGGTGCTCGAGATCTTCGCCACGGGCACCCTCGAGGGCACCCGGGCGCGGCGGTGCGCCCAGTGCGACTACTGCGCCTACCAGGGCCGCTGCGAGGCCGAGTGGCGCGCGAACGACTCGCTCGAGTTCCTCGCCGGCGCGCGCCGCGACGACGTCGACCTGCTCGAGGCCGGCGGGGTGCGCACGATCGTCCAGCTCGCCTCGACGACGCGCCCACCCGAGGGCGCACGGCCCGAGCGCCACGCCCGGCTCCAGCGCCAGGCCGTCCTCCAGGTCGCCGGGCGGGCCGACCCCGAGGCGCCGCCGCCCTTCGAGGCGATCGCGCCCGGCGAGGACCCCGTCTACGGCCGCGGCCTCGAGCAGCTGCCCGAGCCCGACGAGGGCGACCTCTTCCTCGACTTCGAGGGCGACCCCTTCTGGTCGCCGGCGAGCGACCTGCTCTTCATGGCCGGGCTGTGGCTCCACGAGGCGGGGGAGTGGCGGTACCGGTCGTGGTGGGCCCACGACCTCGACGCCCAGCGCGAGATGGTCGAGGACCTCGTCGCCCTCTTCTACGAGCGTCGCGAGCGTTATCCGCGCAGCCACCTCTACCACTACAACCACACCGAGCGCTCGGCGATCGAGCGGCTGGTCGACGGGGCCGTCGCCCAGAGCCGGGTCGACGCGCTGAAGTACTCGGGCTACTTCGTCGACCTCTACCCGATCGTGCGCAACGCCTTCACCGTGGGCGCCGAGTCCTACAGCCTGAAGAGCCTGGAGAAGCTGGTGGGCTTCACCCGCGCCACCGAGATCCAGCGCGGCACGGGGGCCGTGGTGGAGTACGAGCGCTGGATGGCCAGCCGCGACCCGGTCGCCATCGCGAACATCGAGGCCTACAACCGTGACGACGTGGTGGCGACCAAGGCCCTGCGCGACTGGGTGGTGGCCCAGCGCCCGGCGGCCCTCGCCTGGCGCGAGGCGCAGTTCGCGCGCGAGAACGCCAACGAGGAGCTCGACGGGCTACGCGCCGCCCTCGCGACCTTCGCCGTCGCCGACCCCGACTCGCCCGAGGCCCTCCTCGGCCACCTGCTCAGCTACTGGTCACGCGAGAAGGCCGCCGCCGAGATGCCGCTGCGCGCGACGCTGCGCTCGAGCGCCGAGGCGGCGATCGACGCGCTCGGGGCGATCGGGGGCCTGCGCTACGAGGGCGAGGTGGCCCCCGAGGGGAGGCGGCGCACCACGTGCTGGCGCTTCGGCTACCCCGACCAAGAGCTCGACAGCGACTTCGACGAGCCCGGGACGAGGGTGGCCTTCCTCGACGGCGAGGGACACCTGTGCGTGGGCGAGGTCCGTGCGCACGATCCCCAGGCGCGCGAGGTGGTCGTCCAGCCACCCGGCACCTACGAGGGGCCCCGCCCGCGGGCCCTCGCGCTGCACCGCGCCGTCGCCCCGGGGGCGAAGTGGGACGCCCTCGAGGACGTCGCGCGCCGGGTCGTGGCCGCGGGGTCGATCGCGGGGGCGCCGGCCGCCCTGGCCGACCTCCTGCGCGGTGCGGCGCCGCGGGTGGCGGGGCGCGAGTCCGGCGCGGCCTTCGGCGACGGGGTCGGGGAGATCGTGTCGTGGGTGGAGCGCCTCGAGGACTCCTACGCGCCGATCCAGGGTCCTCCGGGAACGGGCAAGACCCATCGCGGGGGCCACGTCATCGTGAGCATGGTGCGCGATGGCCGACGTGTCGGGGTCACCGGACCCAGCCACAGCGCCATCGACAACCTCCTGCGCGAGGCGCTGAAGGTCGCTCGTGACGAGGGCGTCGAGTTCGCCGACGCGACGTTCGTCCACTGGGATGACAACCGGGCGGAGCGGGGACTCGACGGGGGGATCGTCTACCCGAGGAAGCGCGCCGAGGTGCTCGCCTCCCCCGCGGCGGTGGTGGGCGGGACGTCGTGGCTCTTCGCGGCCGAGGAGTACGCACGCGACCCGCTCGACCTCTTGATCGTCGACGAGGCCGGGCAGGTCTCCCTGGCCGACCTCGCGGCCATGTCGCGGGCCGCGACGAACCTCCTGCTCTTGGGCGACCCCCTCCAGCTCGCCAACGTCGCCCAGGCCGTCCACCCGGGCCGCTCGGGCGAGAGCGTGCTGGAGTACGTGCTCCACGGGCGACCCACGCTGCCCGAGCACCGGGGGGTCTTCTTGCGCACGACGCGGCGCATGCACCCCGAGGTGTGCGACTTCGTCAGCCGACAGTTCTACGAGGGCCGCCTCGCGAGCGACGAGGGGTGCCTCAACCAGGACACGGCCTTCGGCACGGGGCTGCGCTGGCTGCGCGCCGAGCACGAGGGCAACTCGGTCGCCTCGCCCGAGGAGGTCACCCTCGTCGTCGAGCAGATCCGCTCGATGAAGGGCGGGCGCTTCGTCGATCGCGCGGGCGTGTCGCGCTCGCTCGGCGACGGCCACTTCATGGTCGTGGTGCCCTACAACGCCCAGCGTCGACTCTTTCGCGCGGCGCTCGACGAGGCCGGCCTCGGCGGGGTCGAGGTCGGCACGGTGGATAAGTTCCAGGGCCGCGAGGCGGTCGTCGTCTTCTTCTCGATGACCGCCTCGAGCGAGGACCAGATCCCCCGGGGCAAGGAGTTCCTCTTCTCGCGCAACCGGCTCAACGTCGCGGTGAGCCGGGCCCGGAGCCTGGCCTACCTCGTGTGCACCGAGGCGCTGCTCGACGCCCGGGCGTCGACGGTGGACACGATGCGCCTCATCAGCACGGTGAACGCCTTCGTCGAGCGCGCCTCGCGCCACTAGGCGCACGCCCCCTCGGGGAGTGCTATCCTGGTGACCCTGCCAGCGGGGGGACCCGGGGAAGTTGCCCGGGCCTGTCGGCCCTGCTAAGGTAGGTAGCCCTGCCCGGGGAGACCCGGGGAGGGATCCCGGGGAGACCCGGGAAGGTGTACTGCGCACCTCCGGCTCTGCCGCGTGCGCCGTCGCTCCTTGAAAACGGAAGAACGAGAGCCAAAAGCCAGTACGGGCGGCGATGACCTGATCTAAAACAGGACGCGCCGTTCGCACACAATTTGGTCTGGGGGCACCCCGTGCGCCCAGACCCGTCAGGCGAGGTTTTAGAGCTAACTCGCCTGGCTCTTCTGATTTCGAGGGGACTCGTCCCCGGAAAAT
>JAKBNI010000057.1 GCA_021831125.1 Actinomycetes bacterium
TTCGTCGAGCTCGTGGTGCCCGCCCCGGGCGCGAGCTGCCGCCCCGGTGGCGTCGACTTCTACGCCGGCGATCGCCTCGTCGCCTCGAGCGCGACGCTCGAGCCCCTCACCGGCGCGGGGGCGACGGGACTGCGCGCGCGCGCCGACGGCGCCGTCCTCGTCGACTACGCCGTCGCGCCCCGGGCCGGCGCGTCGTGCGCCGCGGCGCTCGCGGCGCCCCGGGCGCGCTTCACCTACGCTCTCCAGGGCGGGACGGTCCTCGTGGTCGCCGGACGGCCCCCCGCCGCGCCCGCGCGGGTCGTCGGCTCAGGGGGCCGGTGAGTCCCCGGGGGCGAGGCCGAGCACCTCGGTCCACGACGGGGTGGCGCTGAGCGCCCGGGGCGTGAGCGCGGCGAGGGAGCGGTGGCGCCAGGACCCCTCGAGCACCCCGAGGCCGTAGGCGAGGTCGTCGAGCAGGGCGAGGGGCACGTCGAGGGGGCGGACCCGGCTGGCGCGCAGGCGCCAGGCGAGCCCGAGGGCGAGCGTCGCGAGGGCCCGGCGGCGCAGGCGCGGGTGGAGGGTCGCGGCGAGGAGCCCGATACCGAAGGTGCGCACCGCGGCGCGCGCGAGGGGCCCTCCGGCGCGCACCACGTTGCCCCCCACCACCGCGAGGGCCACCCGCTCGGGGTGCGCGAGGCTCGCGAGGGGCCCACGACGGGCCTGGCCCAGGGCGCGCGCGAGCACCGAGAGCGCGAGCGAGGGCGACCCGGCGACGAGCCCGCCCCAGGCCGCGAGGGTCCAGCGGTCGGCCCGGATCGGGGCGAGCCGATCCCCGTGGCGCTCGGCCAGGGGGGCGCTGGTGAGTCCGTAGACGCGGCGCTGGCGCCACCAGGCCCGCCACGTCGGGCGGGCCGGGTGGGCGATGACGACCGAGGGGAGGTAGCGCACGAGCCAGCCCGCGTCGAGGACCCGCCAGACGAGGTCGACGTCCTCGCCGATCGCCATGGTCGGGTCGAAGCCCGAGCCCAGAGCCTCGCGGCGCACGAGCAGGCACGCGCTCGGCACGAAGGTGACCGGGCCCTCGGGGGAGACGAGGGCGGGCGCCGCGCCCTGGTCGAGTGCGCCGTGGCGGTGCTCGTAGCCCTCGCGCAGCCCCGCTGCGGCGGGGCCCACCACGCGCGGGGCCACCGCGCCGAGGCGCGGGTCCTCGAGGGCCGCGCGCAGCCGGCCGAGGGCCTCGGCGGGGTCGGTCAGGATGACGTCGTCGTCGACGAAGGCGACGATCGCCCGTGACGTCGCGGCCACCCCGGCGTTGCGCGCCGCCGAGGGCCCCTCGTGGCGCTCGAGCGTGACGAGACGAGCTCCGTGGCGCGCGCAGGCGGCACCGATCGCGGGGTCGTGGCTGCCGTCGTCGACGACGGTGACGGCGAGCCCGCCCAGCGCGCGCAGTAGGTCCTCGAGGGTGTCGGAGGCGCCGCGCACGGGCACCACGACGTCGACGTCGTCGAGGGGCCGCGGGCCCGTGACACGGGGGTGGGCGAGTCCGCGATCGACGAGCACCCGGGCGAGGGCCCCCTCGTCGGGTGCGACGGGGGCCCCGGCGCGCCACCGCTCGAGGGCCGCGCGGGTGGCCGCGGGCAGGCGCAGGAGGCGCCAGGGCTGGCCCCCGGCCAGGAGGTCGTCGGCCACGACGCGCGCTCGGGGGTCGAGCTCGAGGAGGGTGCCGGCGGGCACCGGGTGGTCGCGCGCGTCGGGGGGGAGGGCCACGCCCGAGTCTCCCACCACCGGGCGCGCACGCGCGAGGCGGGGACGCGCCAGAATGGGGCATCGAAGGAGGCACCGTGACCCCACCCACCGCCAGGGGCGAGACGACCCTCGAGGTCGCCGAGGTAGAGGAGCTGCTCGTCGAGGAGATCTCGATCGACGGCCTCTGTGGCGTCTACTAGGTCGGTGGCGGCCGACCCGTTCGACCCCGCGCGCCCCTGGCGGCTCAGCCCCGAGGTGTCGCTGCGCGACGAGCCCTTCGGGGCGCTCGCCTACCACCACGGCAACCGACGGCTCGTCTTCGTGAAGTCGGCCGCGCTCGTCGACCTGGTGCGCCGCCTCGGGGAGTTCGCCACGGCCGCCGACGCCCTGGGCGAGCTCGTCGAGGCCGGCCAACGCGACCGCTACGTCGCGGCCCTCGCCCGCCTCGCCGCCGGGGAGCTGATCGGTGTCGACTGAGGCGGGCCTGCGCGACCGGCTCGAGGGAGGGCTGAACGCCCCGATCTGCCTGACCTGGGAGCTGACTTACGCGTGCAACCTCGCCTGCGCGCACTGCCTCTCCTCCTCGGGCCGGCGCGACCCCGCCGAACTCACGACCGCCGAGGCCAAGGCCCTGGTGGACGAGCTGGCCGCGATGAAGGTCTTCTACGTCAACGTCGGCGGGGGCGAGCCGATGATCCGCCGGGACTTCTTCGACATCGTCGAGCACGCCGTCGAGCGACGGGTCGGGGTGAAGTTCTCGACCAACGGGACCCGCCTCGACGCGGCGGCCGCCCGGCGCCTGGCCGCGATGGACTACCTCGACGTGCAGGTCTCGATCGACGGGGCCGACGCCGCGACGAGCGACGCCCTGCGCGGGGCGGGCAGCTACGCGGCGGCCCGTCGGGCGATGGACCACCTGGCCGAGGCGGGATTCGCCGGCTTCAAGGTCTCGGTCGTGGTGACCCGCGACAGCGTCGAGCAGCTCGACGCGCTCGAGGCGCTGGCCGCCTCCTACGACGCCGAGCTGCGCCTGGCGCGCCTTCGCCCCTCGGGCCGGGGCGTCGAGGTCTGGGACGCGCTGCGCCCGACGGCCGACCAGAACCGCCGGCTCCACGCCTGGCTCGTCGAGCGGCCCCACGTGCTCACCGGCGACTCCTTCTTCCACCTCTCGCCCCTCGGGGCGCCGCTCGAGGGGCTCAACCTGTGCGGCGCCGGCCGGGTGGTCTGTCTGATCGACCCCGTCGGCGACGTCTTCGCCTGCCCCTTCGTCATCCACGACCGCTTCCGGGCCGGCAACGTCCGGCCCGGGGGCTTCGCGCCGGTCTGGCGCGAGAGCGCGCTCTTCGCCGAGCTGCGCGCGCCGGGCAACCCGGGGGCGTGCGCGAGCTGTGGCAGCTACGACGCCTGCCGCGGGGGGTGCCTCGCCGCGAAGTTCTTTACCGGGCTCGAGGCGAGCGACCCCGACCCCGAGTGCGTCTTCGGCCACGGCGAGCGACGGCTCGCGACGACCCGGGTGGAGCTGCGCCCGAGGCCCTCGATCGACCACTCGCGCGTGGTCGCGCTCGGCGCGCCGGTGCGGCTTCGGTAGTCTCGCCCGGGGAGGTCGCGTGGCGCGAGGCTGGTTCGAGACGGTGGCGATCGCCGAGGCGCGCGCCCGACGGCGCCTGCCCCGCTCGGTCTACGGCGCGATCCTCGCCGGGGCGGAGAAGGGACTCTCGTTCCGCGACAACACCGCCGCCTTCGACGAGCTGGGCTTCGCCCCCCACGTCGCCGGGCTCGCGCCCGAGCGCCGCCTCGCCACCACGGTGATGGGCCTCGAGCTCTCGATGCCCGTCCTGCTCTCGCCGACCGGCGTCCAGGCCGTCCACCCCGAGGGCGAGGTGGCCGTCGCCCGGGCCGCCGGCGCGCGCGGGGTGGCGATGGGGCTGAGCTCGTTCGCCAGTCGCTCGCTCGAGGACGTCTGCGCGACGGGCGCCCCGGTCCTGTTCCAGGTGTACTGGGCGGGGGGGCGCGAGCGGATCGAGAAGCGCCTCGAGCGCGCGCGCGCCGCCGGCGCGCGAGGGCTGATCGTCACCCTGGACTGGACCTTCAGCCACGGGCGCGACTGGGGGAGCCCCTGGATCCCCGAGCGACTCGATCTCGCGGCGATGGCCAGGCTCGCGCCCCAGGCGCTCGCGCGCCCGGGCTGGCTCTACGCCTACGCGCGCGCGGGGCGCCTGCCCGAGCTGACGACGCCCAACATGGCGCTCGACGGCGAGCCGGCGCCGGGCTTCTTCGCCGCCTACGGCGAGTGGATGTCGACCCCGCCGCCCACCTGGGACGACCTCGCCTGGCTGCGCGGGGCGTGGGACGGGCCCCTCATGGTCAAGGGCGTGAGCCGCGTCGACGACGCGAGGCGCGTCGTCGACCTCGGTGCCACGGCCCTGTCGGTCTCGAACCACGGGGGCAACAACCTCGACTCGACGCCGGCCCCGCTGCGCTCGCTCTCGGCCGTCGCCGAGGCCGTCGGCGACGAGGTGGAGGTGCTGCTCGATGGGGGCGTGCGCCGCGGCGGCGACGTCGCCAAGGCCTTGGCGCTGGGCGCGCGGGCCGTCATGATCGGGCGCGCCTACCTCTGGGGCCTCGCCGCCAACGGCCAGGCCGGGGTGGAGAACGTCCTCGACATCCTGCGCGCCGGCCTCGACTCGGCCCTGCTCGGACTGGGCAAGGGCGACGTCGCCGAGCTCGGCCCCGACGACGTGGTCGCCCCGCCGGGCTTCTTCCGACGCCTGGGCGGATGAGCCGGGTCGCCGTCGTCACCGGCGCCGCGCGCGGCATCGGGGCGGCCACCGTCGATGCTTTGGTGGGCGCCGGCTACCGGGTCGTGGCGCTCGACCGGTGCCGCGACGTCGCGGGCGTGCCCTACCCCATGGCCACCCAGCGCGACCTCGACGCCGTCGTGGCGCGCCACGGGGACGCCGTCCTCGGCCTCGTGGGCGACGTGCGCAGCGCCGCCGACATGCGCCTCGCGGTCGAGACTGCCACCCTGCACTTCGGCCGGCTCGACGCGGCGATCGCCTGCGCCGGGGTGATGGCCGCCGGCGGTCCGGTCTGGGAGGTCGAGGACGCAGCGGTCGACGCCGTGTGGAGCGTGAACGTGCTCGGGGTGCGCCGGCTGCTCGAGGCGGCCGCGCCCAACCTCATCGAGGCCGCCCGGGGGCGGGGGCGGGTCGTCGCGGTGGCCTCGGCCGGTGGGGCGATGGGGCTGCGCCACCTGGCCGCCTACGTCGCCTCCAAGCACGCCGTGGTCGGCCTCGTGCGTTCGGCGGCGATCGACCTGGCCGACCACGGGGTGACGGTGAACGCCGTGAGCCCGGGCTCGACGCGCACCGCGATGCTCGACGCGTCGGCGCGCGTCTACGGAGTAGACGCCGCGGCCTTCGCCGCCCAGCAGCCGATCGGTCGCCTCCTCGAGCCCGAGGAGGTGGCCGCGGCCATTCTCTGGCTCTGTTCGGAGTCGGCGGCCGGGGTGACGGGCGCCAACCTGGCCGTCGACGGGGGCATGACCGTCGTCTAGGCGTGACGTGTTCTCTATACCCCCTGGGGTATAGACTCCCCGGATGCTCGAATCGACGCCCACCACCACGGACACCGGATCCACGCCTTCCCACGAGGCCCCTCACCCCCTGCACGGGCCCCTGGCGCGTGGACCCCTGGGCCGGCTGGGTGCCTGGTCGGCCCGGCGACGACGACTGGTCTTCGCGATCTGGATCGCCGTCGTCGTGGTGATGGGGGCCTTCGCCCCCGGCGTCGAGAGGGCCCTGAGCGGGGCGGGGTGGCAGGCCAACGGCTCGGCCTCGGTGCAGGTCCGCGACCTCGCCCAGCGCTACTTCGCGGGCCAGGGCTCCTCGGCGATCGAGGTCGTCGTGCACTCCTCCCGAGGGCCCGTCACCGACCCGGCGGCGCGCGCCGTGATGACGCGCGTCGAGCGGGTGCTCGCGGCGAATCCGGACGTCTCGTCGGTCGTGGCGCCCCAGCCCGGCCTCACGATCAGCCCCGACGGCCACACCGCGATCGTGAGGGCCGGCGCCGGTGGCGACACCAACGCCATGGTGGCTGCGGCCGACGCCCTCGAGGCGCCGCTCGCCGCGCTCGCCCGGCCCGGGATCAGCGTGACCCCGACGGGCTCGTCGGTGCTCTGGGCGGACTTCAACCGGGCCAACCACTCGGCGATGATGCGCTCGGAGATGTTCTCCTGGCCGGTGACGCTCGCCATCTTGGTCCTCGCCTTCGGCTCGCTCGTCGCGGCCGGGCTGCCGTTGCTCTTGACCCTGGCCGGGCTGTTCAGCGCGGCGGGCCTGCTCGACCTGTTGAGCAAGGTCACCCCCATCTCGATCTGGGCCATGAACTTCGCGATGATGTTCGCCCTCGCTTTGGGGATCGACTACGCCCTCTTCATCGTCGTGCGCTTCCGCGGGGCCTACTTCGGTCGCCACCGCGACGTCGAGCACGCGGTCGCCGAGACGATGGACTCGGCCGGCAAGGCCGTCGCGTTCAGCGCCCTCACGGTCCTGGTGTCGCTCTCGGCGGTGTGGGTCGTCCCCTCGCCGGCCTTCCGCTCGGTGTCGGGCGGGATCATGATCGCGGTCGTCTTCGTCGCGGCCGCGACCCTGACCCTCCTGCCGGCGGCCCTGGGCGCGCTCGGCGAGCGCGTCGACGCGCTCGCGCTGCCCTGGGTGCACGCCGGCGAGCACCGTTCGGCGCGCTTCGCGCGCTGGGGCGAGACCCTCTGGCGACGCCCCGTCCTCTTCGGGGTGGCGGCCGTCGCCCTGCTCGTCGCCCTCGCGGTCCCGGTGATCGGCCTGCGCACGGCCATGCCCTCGATCCGGGTCGTCCCGGCGGGCGCCGACGCGCGCGTCGGCTACACCCAGGTCCAGCGGGCCTTCGGCGTGGGCGCACCCGGTGAGCTCCAGGTGATCGCTCCCACCGCGAACGCCGCCGCGACCGTCTCGATCCTGCGCGCCGACCGGGGCGTCGCCGCGGTGACCCCACCGGTCGCCTCGACGAGCCGACCCGACCTCAGCCTGATCGGGGTGGTGCCCACGGTGGGGCCCTCGAGCCCGGCCCTCGCCACGACGCTCACCCGACTGCGCGCCGAGGTGCCCACGGGGGTCCTCATCGGCGGCGCGGCCGCCGAGAACATCGACCTCCAGCACCTGCTCGCGGGCAAGACCACCGAGGTCATCGTCCTGGTGATGGCCCTCGGGTTCGTCCTGTTGCTGCTCGCCCTGCGCGCCGTGCTCATCGCGCTCCTCGGCGTGCTCACGAGCCTGCTCGCCACCGCGGGCGCCTTCGGCGTGGCGCGCCTCGTCTTCCAGAACGGGGACCTGCACGCGCTCCTCGGCTTCGCGCCCCAGGGGTTCTTGGACGCCTGGGCGCCGGTGTTCTTCTTCGCGATGATCTTCGCGATCTCGATGGACTACACGGTGTTCCTGCTCTCGAGCGCCAAGGAGCACTACGAGCGCTCCGGGGACGCGCGTGACGCTATGGTCAACGGGGTCGCCCACTCCGGGCGGGTCATCTTCTCGGCGGGCGCGGTCATGGTGGCCGTGTTCTTCACCTTCGCCCTCTCGGGACCGCTGCCGCCTAAGGAGATGGGCGTCGTGCTCGGGGTCGCCGTGCTGCTCGACGCCTTCGTGGTGCGCCTCGTCCTGGTGCCGGTGCTGCTGCGCCTGAGCGGGCACGCGGCGTGGTGGCTGCCGCGGTGGCTGGACCGGGCGCTGCCCGAGGTGAGCTTCGCCCACGAGTGACCCGCTCTCGTGGGTCGGGTGGTGGCGGCCCCGACGGTCCCGGGGTCGGCGGGGTCGCTCCTCGACGGCGACCGGCCGGGCGGGACGGGGGCCCGGCCACGGTCTAGGTTGGGGTGACCCGGAGGTGAGGCAATGGCGCCCACGCACACGAGCGAGCCGACGGTCCTCGACGCCGTCGGCCACACGCCCCTCGTCGAGGTCGACGGGGTCTTCCTCAAGCTCGAGTACCTGAACCCCTCGGGGTCGATCAAGGCCCGCATGGCCCGCTACATCGTCGAGCGCGCCGAGCGCGAGGGCCTGCTCGCCCCGGGCGACACGATCGTCGAGGCCTCCTCGGGCAACACCGGCAACGCCCTGGCGATGATCGCGGCGGTGAAGGGCTACCGGATGATCGTGGTGATGCCCGACGGGATGAGCCCGGAGCGCTCGGCCATCTCGCGGGCCTTCGGCGCCGAGGTGCGCACGGTGGGCACGTTCTTCGTCAACGACGCCCTCGCCGAGGCCGACCGGCTGGGGCGCCTGGCGGGCCACTTCGCGCCTCACCAGTTCCAGAACGAGTGGAACGTCGAGGAGAACCGCACGTGGCTCGGCCCGGAGATCCTCGGCCAGCTCGGCCCCGCGCGGGTGCCCGACGGCTTCGTGATGGGCGTGGGCACGGGGGGCACCCTCATCGGCGTCGGCCAGGCGCTGCGCGCGGCCAACCCCGCGGTGCGCCTCGTCGCGCTCGAGCCGGCCGAGTCGTGCACCATCCAGTGCGGCGAGCGCGGCCTCCACCAGATCGAGGGGATCTCCGACGGCTTCGTGCCCACGATCTACGCCCGTCACCGCGAGATCGTCGACGAGGTCGTCTCGGTCCACAGCGACGACGCCGTCGCCGAGATGCGCCGGCTCGCGGCGACCCACGGGCTGCTCGTGGGCCCGAGCAGCGGGGCGAACATGATCGTGGCGCGCGGACTGGCTGAGCGCCTCGGCGAGGGCGCCGTCGTCGTGACGATCGCCTGTGACGAGGGCGAGAAGTACCTCAGCGAGTACTTCGTCGCCCCCGACGCCCCCTAGAGCGGCGTGACGTAGGCGGCGTGGATGCCGCCGTCGACGAGGAAAGTCGAGGCGGTGATGAATGACGCGTCGTCGCTCGCGAGGAAGGCGACCGCGCGGGCGATCTCGTCCGCCTCGGCGAAACGGCCCATCGGCACGTGCACGAGCCGGCGCGCGGCCCGCTCGGGGTCCTTGGCGAAGAGCTCCTGGAGCAGGGGGGTGTTCACCGGCCCCGGGCAGAGGGCGTTCACCCGCACGCCCTGGCGGGCGAACTGCACCCCGAGCTCGCGGCTCATCGAGAGCACCCCGCCCTTGGACGCCGTGTAGGAGATCTGGCTGGTGGCCGAGCCGAGCACCGCGACGAACGAGGCGGTGTTGATGACCGAGCCGCCGCCGCGCTCGAGCAGGAGGGGGATCCCGTACTTGCAGCCCAGGTAGACCGAGGTGAGGTTGACCCGCTGGACCCGGTCCCACGCGTCGAGGTCGGTCGTGAGGATCGAGTCGTCCTCGGGCGGGGAGATGCCCGCGTTGTTGAAGATGACGTCGAGCCCGCCGTAGGCGGCGACGACCTCGTCGTACATCGCCTTGACGCTCTCCTCGCTCGCGACGTCCACCTCCACGAAGAGGCCGCCGACCTCTTCGGCGAGGGCCGTGCCGGCGTCGCGGGCGAGGTCCGCGACCACAACGGTCGCCCCCTCGGCCGCGAAGCGCAACGCACTCGCGCGCCCGATCCCGCTTGCCGCGCCCGTGATGACGCTGACCTTGCCGTCCAAACGGCCCACTACGCCTCCTCTGTCGAGATATACACGTTCTTCTCCTCGCTGAAGCTCCGCAGGGCGTCGGGCCCGAGCTCGCGACCCAGTCCCGACTGCTTGAAGCCGCCGAAGGGGGTGGAGTAGCGCACCGAAGAGTTGGAGTTGACCGAGATCGTCCCGGTCTCGATCGCCCGCGCCACGCGGAAGGCCCGGCCGACGTCCCCGGTCCAGATCGAGCCCGAGAGGCCGAAGGGGCCCTCGTTGGCGATGGCGACGGCCTCGGCCTCGTCCTCGAAGGGGACGACCGAGACGACCGGACCGAAGACCTCCTCGGTGAAGACCGGGGCGGTGCGGTCGGGCGTCTCGAGGACCGTGGGGGCCATCCAGTAGCCCGGCCCGGTCGGGGCCGACCCGGTGAAGGCGACGCGAGCACCCTCGAGGTACCGTGCCACGCGCTCGCGGTGGGCGGCCGAGATCAGCGGACCCATCTCGGCGTCGTCGGAGGCGGGGTCCATGACCTTCACGGCCTTCACGGCACGCTCGAAGAGCTCCATGAACCGGCCGTAGGCCGAGCGCTGGACGAGCAGGCGGCTGCGCGCACAGCAGTCCTGGCCCGCGTTGTCGAAGACGGCGTAGGGGGCGCTCGCCGCGGCCCGCTCCAGGTCGGCGTCGGCGAAGACCACGTTGGCGCTCTTGCCGCCGAGCTCGAGGGTCACGCGCTTCACCTGGGCGGCGCAGCCCTCCATGATCGTCCGGCCGACCTCGTTCGAACCCGTGAAGCAGACCTTGCGCACGTCGGGGTGGGAGACGAGGCGCCCACCGACGACCCCGCCCGCGCCGGTCACGACCTGGAGGACGCCCTCGGGCAGCCCGGCCTCGAGGGCCAACTCGCCGAGGCGCACCGCGGTGAGCGGGGTGAGCTGGGCCGGCTTCAGGACGACGGTGTTGCCGGCGGCGAGCGCCGGGGCGAGCCCCCAACCCGCGATCGGCATGGGGAAGTTCCACGGGACGATGATCCCCACGACGCCGATCGGCTCGTAGAAGGTGACGTCGACCCCGCCGGCCACGGGGATCTGCTTGCCGATGTGGCGCTCGACGGCGCCCGCGTAGTACGTGAGGACGTCGCGGACGTTGCCGGCCTCCCAGCGGGCGTTGGCGATGGTGTGGCCCGAGTTCGCGACCTCGAGGAGGGCGAGCTCCTCGTTGTGGGCGTCGACGACCTCGCCGAAGCGCCGCAGTAGCCGGGCCCGGTCGGCCGGGGCGACCCGGCGCCAGCCCGTGAGGGCTGAGCTCGCGCGCGCGATGGCGGCGTCGGTCTCCTCGGCGCTGTGGTCGGCGACGGTCGTGACGACGGCCTCGGTGGCGGGATTGATGACGTCGTGGCTCACAGTCTCTCGAACCCCCGGTAGCGCTCCCAGTCGGTGACGGCGGCGTCGAAGGCGGCGACCTCGACCCGACCGGCGTTCACGTAGTGCTCGATGACCTCGTCGCCGAAGGCGGCACGCGCGACGACGCTCGCCTCAAGGAGGTCGACCGCCTCGTGCAGCGAGGTGGGCACCCGCGGCGCGTCGGCGACGTAGGCGTTGCCCGCGAAGGGCTCGGGCAGGGCGAGTCCGGCCTCCACGCCCGCGAGGCCCGCCGCCACGAGGGCGGCGACCGCGAGGTACGGGTTGACGTCCCCGCCCGGCACGCGACACTCCACCCGCAGCGAGGGCCCGTGGCCGACCACCCGGAACGAGCAGGTCCGGTTGTCGAATCCCCACAGGAGGGCGGTGGGGGCGAACGAGCCTTCGGCGAAGCGCTTGTAGCTGTTGACGTTGGGTGCGAGGAAGTAGCTCAGCTCGCGGGCGTGGGCGAGCATCCCCGCGAGGAACTGCGAGAAGACCTCGGAGAACCCGTGCTCGCCCGAGCCGGCGAAGACCGGGCGGCCCTCGTCGTCGCGCAGCGAGAGGTGGATGTGGCAGGAGTTGCCCTCGCGCTCGTTGAACTTGGCCATGAAGGTGAGGCTGTAGCCCTCGAGGGCGGCGATCTCCTTGGCGCCGAGCTTGTAGAG
>JAKBNI010000002.1 GCA_021831125.1 Actinomycetes bacterium
GGACGCCGCCCGGGCCAAGGAACTTGACAGGTTCCTCCAGCGCTACAACACTTCTCGCTACCACACGGCCGTCGGGGGTCCTCCCATCAGCCGCGTGATGAACGTGGCTGGGAGTTACAGCTAGGGGACGAAGCCCCAGCAGTTGAACCGGAACGGCGCGTTGCCGTAGCCGTCCAACGACTGGGTCTCGCAGCGCACGTCGCTTAGTCCCGACGCCTCGAGGAGGCCCACCGTCCACTCCCGGTCGTAGTACAGGTGCTCGAGCCCCGCGTAGCGACGCGCGTAGGCCGCCTCGCCCCCGGCGGCCCGGACCCGCCGGCGCAGGTCCTCGGCGCGTCGGGCGGCGTCGGCCAGGTCCAGGATCGCGACGGCGCGAGTGGCGCGCGACACCATCGCCTCGGCGACGCGCGCCGCGTAGTCGAGCGTCGGGAAGTAGATGAAGGTGCTCATCGAGACGACGACGTCGACCCGCGGCTCCGGGGCGAGGTCCAGGGCGTCAGCGACGGCGAACTCGCCCTCGGGGATGGCCCGGGACGCGAGGCCCAGCTGGACCGACGAGCGGTCGATGCCCCCCACGCGCACGCCGGCCTCGGCCAGCGGGAGGAGGAAGGCCCCCGCCCCGCAGCCCACGTCGACGACCGAGCCGCCCGCGGCGAGCCCGAGGGTCGCTCCCCAGCGTGCCACGTACTCGCGCCACGCCCGCTCCGTCACGCCGCCGTGAGCCGAGTCGTAGCCGTCGGCGTCGATGAGACCCTGAAGGACGGATCCCGCGGCCCCGGGTAGGGCCCGCGACGCCCAGACGGCGTCCCAGCCCGTCGTGACGTCGCGACCGTCGGACACCTCGCGGAACGTTAGGTCGCGACGCCCTCGCGCGGGGGTCGGGCCCCTCCGGGGCGCAGGCCGACGCGTCGGCCCCGGCTGACCTGGGCCAGCTGACCGCACGCGGCCGCGATCGAGCGGCCCCGCGTGTTGCGCACGGTCGCGTTCAGCCCGCGCGCGACCAGCCCGTCGCGGAAGGCCGTCACGCGCGCGGGCGCCGAGCCCCGCACCAAGAAGCCCGGGGTGGGGTTGAGCGGGATGAGGTTGACGTGGGCGCGCAGCGGCGCGGCGAACTCCACCAACTCGGCCAGGGCCGCGTCGGTGTCGTTGACCCCGTCGATGAGCGCCCACTCGAGGCTGAGCCGCCGGCCGGTGCGCTCGACCCACGTGGTGCACGCGGCGAAGAGCCGCTCGAGCGGGTAGCGGCGATTGAGCGGGACCAGCTCGTCGCGCGCGGCGTCGTTCGCCGCGTGCAGCGAGAGCGCCAGGGTGACCGGGAGGCCCTCGGCGGCGAGGCGCTCGATGGCCGGGGCCACCCCGACGGTGGAGACGGTGAGGTGCCGGGCCGAGAGGCCGACGTCGCCCCCGAGGCGCCGCAGCGCCGCGACGGTGACCGCGTAGTTGGCGAGCGGCTCGCCCATGCCCATGAAGACGACGTTGGAGAGACGGGCCGGGCGGGCCTCACGCCGGGCCACCACGACCTGCTCGAGGACCTCGCCGAGGGTGAGGTGGCGGGTGAAGCCGGCCTGGCCCGTCGCGCAGAACGTGCAGCCCATCGCGCAGCCCGCCTGGGAGGAGACGCACACCGTCACGCGGTCGTCGTAGTGCATCAGGACCGTCTCGATGGTCGCCCCGTCGGGCAGCGAGAACAGCCACTTGCGCGTGCCGCCCCGGTCGCTCACCACCTCCTCGACCGGGGTGAGCGCGGCCGGGTGGGCGGCGCCCAGGCGCGCGCGCAGGGCGCGCGGGACCGTCGTCACCTCGTCCAGGCCCTGACCCTCGGCCCACAGGCCCCGCCACAGCTGGTCCAGGCGGTAACGGGGCTCGCCGGCGAGCTCGTCGGCGAGCTCGTCGCGGGAGAGTCCGTAGAGTGAGGCCACGCGACCACGCTAGGGGCGACGTCCGCCCGCCCGCGGCGGCGCGAAGGGGACACCACGCTCACCACCGACGACGTCACCCGCCACCTCGGCCTGCTCGACGGGGTACGACGCTCGCGCCCGGGCGGGCGCGAGCGCTGGACCTACCATGGCCGGATGGTCGCGCGACTGATCGACCAGTCCCACCTCGCGATCCGCACCGGCTTCGCCGAGCGCGACGCCCTCTGCGAGGCGGCCCCGGCGACCTTCAGCGTCCCGTCGGCGATGAGCGCGCACATGACCGTCGTGGCCGACCTCGTCGGCGGCGACCGCGGGGCGATCGAGGCGGCCCTGGACGCGGCGTGGCTCCTCCAGCGCGACCTCGACGAGGGCCGGCCCGAGCCCCCTCGCGGGTCTGCTTGACTCTCTAGCGGCCCCTCCCGGGGCGGACTGGAGGACCATGGAACTCTCGAACACCTCGGCCGTCGTCACCGGCGGCGCGTCGGGCCTCGGTGAGGCCACCGCGCGCGCGCTCGCGGCCCGGGGGGTCGCCGTCGTGGTGGCCGACCTCAACGACGGCGCCGGCGAGGCCCTGGCCAGCGAGATCGGTGGGGCCTTCGCCCACTGCGACGTCACCGACCCCGACCAGGTCATCGCCGCGATCGAGGCCGGCCGGGCCCGCGGCCCCCTGCGCTCGGTCGTCAACTGCGCCGGCATCGGCTGGGCGACCCGCACGATCGGCAAGGACGGCGAGTACGCCTCGGCCCACGACCTCGACCTCTACCGCAAGGTCATCGAGGTCAACCTCGTGGGCACCTTCAACGTCTGCCGGCTCGCGGCGACCGCCATGAGCCACAACGAGCCCGACGCCGACGGCGGGCGCGGCGCGATCGTCAACACCGCCTCGGTGGCGGCCGAGGACGGCCAGATCGGCCAGGTCGCCTACTCCTCCTCCAAGGGCGGGGTCGTCGGGCTGACCCTGCCGCTCGCGCGCGACCTGGCCGTGGTGGGCATCCGGGTCAACACCATCCTGCCCGGGCTGATCGACACCCCGATCTACGGCTCGGGGCCGGCGAGCGAGGAGTTCAAGGCCCGCCTGGGCACCGGGGTCCTCTTCCCCAAGCGGCTCGGCCACAGCGAGGAGTTCGCCAGCCTGGCCGTGGAGCTCCTCGCCAACAGCTACATGAACGCCGAGTCCATCCGCCTCGACGCCGGCATCCGCATGCAGCCGAAGTAGCCCCTCGGGCCCGGGGACGAGGCGAGCGCGAGCGCACCCGCTGGTTTACGCTTCGGCCGTGGACTGGTTCGACCTGATCATCGCCGTGCTGGTGCTCCTGGCCGCGATCACCGGCTGGGCCGACGGCGCCATCACCCGGGTGCTCCACGTGGCCGGCCTGGCCGTCGGGTTCTTCGCGATGGTGGCGCTCGCCCCCTCGCTCTCGAGCCGGATCACCCACGGGGTCGCGCGCCCGGTCGTGGCGCTCGTGATCGTGGGGGTCGGCACGGTGCTGTGCGGGGTCGCCGGGCGGGTGCTGGGCGGGTTCTTCTCCCGGGCCCTGCACACGATCCACTTGGGCGTCGTCGACCGGGTCGGCGGGGTGCTGGTGGGCGCCGCCTCGGCCCTCGTCGGCTGCTGGCTCATCGCCGGCCTGCTCGCCTCGACGACCTGGGGCTCGGTCGCCACCCAGGTCCAGGGCTCGGCGATCCTGCGCGCGGTCGACGCGGTGATGCCGCCCCTGCCGGCGGTCGAGCAGCGGGTCCAGACGCTGCTGCGCCAGGCCGACCTCCCGGCGATCTTCGCCGAGGTCATCGCCCCGACGCTCACCCCGCCGCTGGCGCTCACCCGCCTGCCGGCCTCGCGCAGCCCGGTCGGGGGTCCCCCGGGCGTCGTGAAGGTCCTCGCGACGGGGGGCTGCGCGGGCGCCTCGGAGGGCACCGCGTTCTACGTCCGGCCCGCGATCGCGGTGACCAACGCCCACGTCGTCGCGGGCCGCCGTCGCGTCACCGTCGACGGCGCGCCGGCCACCGTCGTCGCCTACGACGCCACCGACGACCTCGCCCTCGTGCGGGTGTCGAGGGCCGGGGCGCCCCTGCCGCTCTCGAGCGCGGCCCCGGCCCGCGGCCAGCGCCTCGACGTGGTCGGCTTCCCGCTCGACGCCGCGCGCACCCTCACCCCGGCCTACATGGAGGGCCCCACCACCGCCCTCAGCCGTGACATCTACGGCGGCCACCTGCAGGCCCGCACCTTCTACGTGCTCGAGGCCCGCGTCGAGCCGGGCAACTCGGGCAGCCCGGTGCTCGCGGGTGGGCGGGCCGTGGCGGTCGTCGAGTCCATGTCGGCGAGCCAGCCGGCCACGGGCTACGCCATCCCGGTCTCGGTGCTGGCGCCCCTGCTCGCGCACGTGGGCACCCGGCCGGTCTCGACCGGCGCGTGCGTCAACTGAGCGGGGGACCCCCCGGCGCCCGGCCGCTCCCGGCGCGCGCCCCGACGTGGGGTGAGCGCACGACGTAGGTGGTGGGCGCCCACGAGCGCGGGACCGACCGGTACTCCCCGCGCCGCTCGAGGCGCGTGGCGCGGCGCCCGCGGGTGCCGCCGAGCACGGTCAGGCTGAGCCCGGCGGCGACGATCGCGAGGCCCACCACGAGGGTCAGGGCCGAGTGCAGGCAGCTCCCGGCGCCGCCGAGGTGCGCGCCCGAGGACGTGCAGGCGCCCGTCCCGCTGCCGCCCGCGACGATGACGGCGACGCCCGCCGCGACGCCGACGAGACCCGTCGCGACGGCGAGGAGGAGCGCGCGCGGGACCCGAGCGCGCGGCGGGTCCGAGTCCTGGCCCATCACCCTCCCCTGGTCTAACGGTGGCGAGAGTGAACCGTACGCACCGAGACTCACCAGGGGGTCCCCGGGGGCCCAACGACGCCTCAACGCGGGGGACCCGCCTCCACCGGTCCGCCCCCGACCGGTCGTCACTGGGCGCGACGCGGGGAGGTCCCCAGGCGTCGACGACCGAGCGGGCGCGGAAACCTACAGATTATGTAGTCCCTGGTGTAGGGCGTCGCCGGTCTTGACCGTTGTGGCGCCATTGGGATAGACCGGTTCGTCGCAAGGGCACGCGTCGCGCCGGCCGGGGGCCGGCGCGACGTTTACGTGGACCCGGAGGACAGCCCGTGAAGAGACGCGTGGCCGCCCTCGGCGCGCCGTGCCTCGCCGGGACCCCCCCGCCCTGGTGGGATCCGGGGGGCCGCCGGCGCGGCGAGCGCGATGAGCCGCGACTAGATCGAGACCCTCACGACCGCGACGATCCAGGCCCGCGTGATGCTGAGCCCGTGCACCGACACCTTCGGGCACCGGGGCCGTCGAGGTCGCCACGCGCGGGCTGGAGATCGAGGCGACCTCGGGAACCCACGACGCCGCGACCCTCTCGTTCGGCGCGTCCTACCCCTCGCCCACCCCGAGCGTCGCCCACTCAGCCGCGGCGGCTCAGATCGCCGCGAGGTCGGCCACGTTGTCGAAGCGCGCGAACTCCCCGCGCCAGGTCAGGTGGGCGGTCCTCGTCGGGCCGTTGCGGTTCTTGCCCACGATGACCTCGACGTCGGACTTCTGGTCGTTGGGCACGTCGCCGTAGATCTCGGGGCGGAAGAGGAAGAGCACCACGTCGGCGTCCTGCTCGAGCGAGCCCGACTCACGCAGATCCGACATCATCGGACGCTTGTCGGCGCGATCTTCGAGCTTGCGGCTCAGCTGGCTGAGCGCCACCACCGGGCACTCGAGCTCGCGGGCGAGGATCTTGAGCGACCGGCTCATCTCGGCCACCTCGACCTGGCGGTTCTCGGCCCGGCCCCGACTGCTCATGAGCTGCAGGTAGTCGATGATGACGACCCCGAGGTCGCCGTTCTGCTGCTTGACCCGCCGCGCCCGGGCCCGCACGTCCATCACGGTGAGGCTGGGGTTATCGTCGATGAAGACCTTGGCCGACTGCAGGAAGCTGAAGGCCTCGTGGGCCCGGTTCCAGTCCGCCTCGGAGAGGTCGCCGGTGCGCAGCTTGGACGAGTCGATGCGCGCGGTCGAGGCGAGGATGCGCTCGGCCAGCTCCTGGCGGCTCATCTCGAGGGAGAAGAAGAGCGCCGGACGCCCGACGACGGCCCCGACGTGGATGAGGATACCCAGCGCGAAGGCCGTCTTACCGGTGGCCGGGCGGGCGCCGACGATCGTCATCGAGCTCGGCTGGAGCCCCTGGAGGACGGCGTCGAGGGCGTGGTAGCCGGTGGACAGGCCGTTCAGCTGGCCCCGGGTCTCGCCGCGCTGCTCGAGGATGTCGGCCTCGGCGAGCAGCAGGCGCTGGAGCGGTGAGACCGAGTCGGTCTTGCGCTCGTCGCCGATCGCGTTGATCTTGCGCTCGGCCTCATCGAGCAGGCCCACCACGTCGTCGGTCGCCTGGTAGGCGTCGTCCATGATCTCCCCGGCGGCGGCGATGAGCTTGCGCTGCTGGGACTTCTCGCGCACCAGCTCGGCGTAGTGCTGGGCGTTGGCGACCGAGGGCGTGTTCATCTGCAGAGAGCTGAGCAGCGCCAGCTCCACCCCGACCGCGCCGTGCTCGTGGAGCTTGGCCTGGACCGTCACGTAGTCGACCGGCTCGCCGGCGTGGGCGAGCGCCACGACCGCCGAGAAGATCTGGCCGTGCAGGGGACGGTAGAAGTCCTCGGCGGTGACCGTCTCGTAGGCCACCGAGACGGCCTCGGGCGAGAGCAGCATCGCGCCGATAAGGGACTCCTCGGCCTCGAGGGCGTGCGGCGGGACCCGCCCGCCCGACGACGCGGTCCGCGGGGTCTCGATCTGGGTCATAGGTCTCCAACGGTCGCCGACGGGCCATGTGCAGCACAAGATGCCAAGGCTGCGTTTTTCCTGTGGACGGCCACGCGACGATTGTGGACCCGCCCTGTGACGCGAAACGCCGGGGCAGGGCCCCGGCGTGCCGCGAGGTGGGGGTCGCTACTTCGCGACGACCTCCAGCGAGATCGTGGCGGTCACCCCGTCGAAGAGGAAGGCCTCGAGCGTCGCCGGACCGACCTCCTTCAGGTGCTCGCCCATGCGGATCTGGTGGCGGTCGAGGGTGACCCCGGTCGCCCGGCGCAGCGCGTCGGCGACGTCGCCCTCGGTCACCGACCCGAACAGACGGCCGTTCTGGCCGGCCCGGGCCTCGAGGGTGAGCGTGGCCGCCTCGATCGCGGCCTTCTGGGTCAGGGCCGCGTCGCGACTCTTCACGTCGAGCAGGTCACGGGCCTTGCGCATCGCGGTGGCCTGGGCCTCGGTCGCGTCGCTCGCCACGAGGGCCGCCCCCGAGGGCAGGAGGAAGTTGCGGGCGTAGCCCGGCCGCACCGCGACGATGTCGCCGCGCCGGCCGAGGCCGGCCACGTCGGTTCGCAGCAGCACCTTCATCGCTCGTCCCCCTCGCTCGCCGCCTCGAAGACCTCCTCGGCGACCGAGGCGTCCTCGAGCAGCTCGGCCGTCGGGGTCGACTCGGACTCGGGGGCCTCCACCGACTCGCCGCGCGGCGGGCGCCCGCCGCGGCCGCCGCCGCGGCCCCGGCGCTCGGTCACCGTGCGCTGGGTGTAGGGCAGCAGGGCGAGCTCCCGGGCCGTCTTGATCGCCTCGGAGACGTCACGCTGGTGCTGCTGGCAGTTGCCCGACACCTTGCGGCCGCGGATCTTGCCGCGGTCCGAGATGTACTTGCGCAGCTGGGCCAGGTCCTTGTAGTCGACCCGGTCCACGCCGTGCTGGCAAAACGCGCAGGGCTTCTTCTTCACCCCGCGGCGCGTGTCCACCTTGGGCGCGCGCTTGGGGGGCTTGGGGTTGTTGATCCGGGGCATTAGAAGGGCTCCTCGTCGAAGTTGTAGGTCGTGGGCTCGTTGGGCCGCGGGGTGGAGCGCTCGGGCGCCGAGTAGCCACCGCCCTCGCCCCGGGGGATCTTCGTGACGACCGCGGTGGCGTAGCGCAGCGACGGGGCGATCTCGTCGGCGTTGATCTCGACGATCGAGCGCTTCTCGCCGCTCTCGGTCTCCCAGCTGCGCTGCTCGAGCCGGCCCGTGACGATGACCCGGGTGCCCTTGGTGAGCGAGTTCGCCGCGTTCTCGGCCATCGCGCCGTAGCCGGCCACCTCGAAGTAGGAGACGCGCTCCTCCCACTCCTGGGTCTGGCGGTTCTGCCAGCGACGGTTCACCGCCACCGACAGCCGCACGGCCGCCTGGCCGCTGTTGAGGAACTTCAGTTCGGGGTCCCGCGTGATGTTGCCCACCACGGTGATCGAGTTGTCGGGCATGGTCTCTCCTTGACTGCGCCGACCCTAGGCCTCGGCCGCGACGCGGGCCGGGGCGCGGTCGTGCCGGCGCAGGATCTTGAAGCGCAGGACCTCGTCCGACAGGGTCAGGATGCGATCCAACTCGTCGACGGTCGACGACTCCCCCGCGAACTCGACCACCACGTAGTAGCCCTCCTTGCGCTTCTTGATCTCGTAGGCCAGGGGACGCTTCCCCCAACGGTCGATGGCGCCGGGGCTGCCGCCGTGGCTGCGGATCGTCTCCAGGGCGCGGTCGAGGGCCTGCTGGATCGACTGGGCGTCGACGGTCGTGTCGAACACGATCATCGTCTCGTAGGGCCGTAGGGCCATATGGCTGTTCCTTTCCCTCTGGACCGGCGTGCCGGGCCCCGCGGAACCGGGGCAGGGGTCTCACTGTGCTCGCCGGGGCGAGAGGACGAGTCTAGCAAGGGCTCGGTGGGGCCCTCGGGGCCACCACCGGACGCGCCCGGGAGAGGACCTAGCGCAGCTCCTCGGGGGTCTCGTAGACCTCGTCAGGGCCGGGGAAGGTCCCGGCGCGCACGTCGGCCGCGTAGTGGGCGATCGCCTCGGTGATGAGGGCCCCCGCGTCGGCGTAGCGGCGCACGAACTTCGCCGAGCGGCCCCGGGCGAGACCGAGCAGGTCGTGGAAGACCAGGACCTGCCCGTCGGTGTCGGGGCCGGCCCCGATCCCGATCGTGGGGATGTCCAGGTCCTCGGTCACCCTCGTCCCGACCAGGCTGGGCACGCCCTCGACCACGATCGCGTAGACGCCCTCGTCCTGGAGGACCTTCGCGTCGAGGCTCAACTGCTCGGCCGCCTCGCGGGTCTTCGCCTGGACTTTGAAGCCGCCGAAGGCCATGACGCTCTGGGGGGTGAGGCCCAGGTGGCCCATCACCGGGATCTCGGCGTCGAGGATGGCGCGCACGACCTCGCGTCGGACCCGCCCGCCCTCGAGCTTCACCGAGTCCGCCCCGGCGCGGATGAGCCGTCCCGCGTTGGCCACGGCCTCGTGGGCGCCCGTGTGGTAGCTGAGCCAGGGCAGGTCGGCCACGACGTGGGCGTCGGGCGAGGCGGCCGCCACGGCGCCGACGTGGTGGCACATCGCCTCGATCGTGACGTGCAGGGTGTCGGCGTGGCCCAGCACGACGTTGGCCAGCGAGTCGCCCACGAGGATGATGTCCACCCCCGCCGCCGAGGCCAGGCGCGCGCCGGGCTCGTCGTAGGCGGTCACCATGACCAGGGGCTCCGCCCCCCGGCGGCGCTTGCGGGCCCGGATGGCCGGGGCGCTCAGCCTCACCGCCCGGCCTTCGAGGCGACGGGGGCCCGGCGCGCGACACGCCCCCCGGCGTGCCACTTGCGCGCGAGGTGGTGGAACGCGCAGGCCGCGCAGACCTCCACCGCGTAGCAGGTGACCGGCTCGGCGCGTCGCTCGAGCTTGGCGAGTTCGGCCCGGGTCGTGGGGCAGGTGCCGCCGGCCGGCAGGCGCGCTCCGAAGACGTAGGTCACCTCGACCAGCTCGGCGTCACCGCACACCGGGCAGCGCTCGCCCGAGCGGCGCCCCACGTTGCGCGCCGCGCGAACCAGCTCGGGGTGGGCGTCGCAGACGTCCTCGACGCCTATCTGGCCGGCCGCGAGCCGGGCCAGCAGGGTCCGGCGAACCAGGCCAAACTCGACCACGGCCCCGACGTTGGAGGTGGCGGCCAGGCGCTGATCCATTAGCGGCGAGACTACCCCCGGGGGTGCGACGGACGGCTCCGGGCCGCCCGCCGGGCGCGACGGAACCGGTACGTCGATATATCGAAGTGATATGATGGTCCGCGATGTTGGACGTAGCCATCCTCGGCCTGCTCATGGACCGCGACCACCACGGCTACGAGATCCGCTCCCAGCTGCGCGAGCGCCTCGGGGTCTCGGCGAACGTGTCGTTCGGCTCGATCTACCCGGCCCTGGCCCGCCTCGAGCGCCACGGCCTGGTCGAGGCCGTCGCCCCGGCCACGCCTCGTGCGACGGCGGTCTCCACCGGGTCGCTCGCGGGCGAGCGCGCGTCGTTGCGCACGCTGCGCACCTCGGCCGGCCTCGGCCGGCGAGGTCGCAAGGTGTATCGCATCACCGAGCGGGGCCGCCAGGAGTTCCCGGCGCTGCTCGCCGACCCCACCACCGTCGACGACGGCCGCACGTTCTCCTTGCGCGTGGCCCTCGCCCGGTACCTCACGCCGGCCCTGCGCGTGCGCCTCCTGGAGCGCCGCCGCCAGGACCTGCTCGAGCGCCTGGCCGAGGTGCGCCAGGGCGCCGACAACCCCGACCTCGACCCGTACGCGCGCTCGGTGATGAGCCACGCCGCGCACAGTGTCGAGTTGGACCTCGAGTGGATCGACGACCTGTTGTCCCTCGAGCGCAGTGACTCAGAGACGTTCGCCCGAGAGGCGAAGTAGGAAAGGAGAGCCATGGGCAAGATCCGCGTGGCCATCGCGGGCGTAGGCAACTGCGCCAGTTCGCTCGTCCAGGGCGTGACGTACTACAAGGACGCCAAGCCCGGCGACCACGTACCGGGCCTCATGCACGTCGTCCTCGGCGACTACCACGTGGCGGACCTGGAGTTCGTCGCCGCCTTCGACGTCGACGCCTCCAAGGTCGGCAACGACCTGGGCAAGGCCATCGACGCCGGCCAGAACAACACCCTCAAGTTCGCCGAGGTCCCCTCGCTGGGCGTGACGGTCCTGCGCGGCCCGACCCTCGACGGGCTCAACTCGTACTACCGCGCGGCCATCGAGGAGTCCCCGGCCGAGGCCGTCGACGTGGCCCAGGCGCTGCGCGACGCGCGCGCCGAGGTGCTCGTCTCGTACCTGCCCGTCGGCTCCGAGGAAGCCCAGCGCTCCTACGCCCAGGCGGCCCTCGACGCCGGCGTGGCCTTCGTGAACGCGATCCCGGTGTTCATCGCCTCGGACCCGGTCTGGGCGAAGAAGTTCACCGACGCCGGCGTGCCGATCATCGGCGACGACATCAAGAGCCAGGTCGGCGCGACCATCGTGCACCGCGTCCTCAGCCGGCTGTTCGAGGACCGCGGCCTGACCCTCGACCGCACCTACCAGCTCAACGTCGGGGGCAACATGGACTTCAAGAACATGCTCGACCGCGAGCGCCTCGAGTCGAAGAAGGTCTCCAAGACCCAGGCCGTCACGAGCCAGCTCGAGCTCAACGACATCGCGGCCGACAACGTCCACATCGGCCCGAGCGACCACGTGCCGTGGCTGCTCGACCGCAAGTGGGCCTACATCCGCCTCGAGGGACGCAACTTCGGCGACGCCCCCCTGAACGTCGAGCTGAAGCTCGAGGTCTGGGACTCGCCCAACTCGGCCGGGGTGATCATCGACGCGGTGCGCTGCGCCAAGCTCGCGCTCGACCGTGGCGTCGGCGGCCCGCTGCTCGGCCCGTCGGCCTACTTCATGAAGTCCCCGCCCGTCCAGTACCACGACGACGACGCCCACGACATGGTCGAGGCCTTCGCCGACGGCACCCTCGTGAACCAGGTCTGGCCGGCCTAGCCGCCCCGCCACCGGGTCCACGCCCGGCGCCGCGGTGCTCGTGCCGGGAGGTCCGGCCCGCCACACTGGGGGGATGACCTTCGCCGACGCACCCCGCTCCGAGGTGGGCACGCGGGCGTGGTTCCGGCGTCGCGGGCCCTCCTGGGTGCTCCAGGCCGCCTCGGCCGTGGCCGCGCTCGTGGGCCTCGCCCAGGGGGCCCACCGGTGGGCCGGTTTCGCCTGCTGGGTCCTGCTCGTGCTGGAGGGGGGACTCCTGCTCGCCACCGCGAGCACCCTGTGGCGACTGCGCCACGTGCTCGCCCAGCGCCTGGCGAGCGGCGCCCTCGCGCCGGCGCGCCCCCTCCGGCGCGCGGTGCGCCTCGAGGGGCTCGTCGTGGGCCTCGTGGCCCTCGTCGTCGGACTCGACGCGACGTACACGTACCGCCCGCGAGCGGTCGGGCTCGCCCTGGTCTTCTTCGGGGCCCAGCTCCTCTACGACCGGCGCGCGCGCCGCTAGCGCGCCGCCCACCAGGCGCGCAGGCGCTCCTCAGCCTCGCGCGCGTCGATCTCGCCCTCGTCGAGGCGGATCTCCATGAGAAAGTCGAGCGCCCGTCCGACCTCGGGACCCGGCGCGATGCCGAGCACCTCCATCACCCGCACCCCGTCGATCGCCGGGCGCAACGCCGAGAGGTCCTCCTGGGCGCGCAGCTCGACGATCCTCTCCTCGAGCTCGTCCATCCGCCGGGCGAGCTCGGCGGCCTTGCGGGCGTTGCGCGTCGTGCAGTCGCAGCGGGTCAGCTCGTTCAGGTCCTCGAGCAGGTCTCCGGCGTCGCGCACGTAGCGGCGCACCGCCTTGTCGCTCCAGCCCAGCTTGTAGGTGTGAAAGCGCATGTGTAGCTCCACCAGCGCGGCGACGCGCTCGACGACCTCCTGGGGGTACTTGAGCGCCACGAGACGCTTGCGGGTCATCTTGGCGCCGACCACGTCGTGGAACCGGAAGGTGACCCCCTCCTCGGTGATGGACCGGGTCGCCGGCTTGCCCACGTCGTGGAAGAGCGCGGCCAGACGCAGCACGAGCCGGGGCGAGGCCTTGTCGACCACCGCGTAGGTGTGGCGCAGGACGTCCTTGTGTCGGTGCACCGGGTCCTGCTCGAGCTCGAGGGCGGGCAGCTCGGGCAGGAACCGCGCGGCGAGCCCGGTGCGCACGACGAAGTCGAGGCCGACCGAGGGCCGGTCCGTCACGAGGAGCAGGTCGAGCTCCCCGCGCACCCGCTCGGCCGAGACCTTGTCGATCTGCTCGGCCATCGCGCGGGCCGCGGCCTCGACGGCCGGGTCGATGGCGAAGGCGAAGCGCGCGGCGAAGCGCGCGGCGCGCAGCATCCGCAAGGGGTCGTCGCGGAAGAGCGTCGCGGGGTCGATCGGAGTGCGAACGACGCCGTCGGCCAGGTCCTGGAAGCCGCCGAAGTAGTCGAAGAGGGTCTGGACCCCGGTCGTCCCCCGGACCAGCGCCACGACGTCGAGGGCCAGTGCGTTGATCGTGAAGTCGCGGCGCGACAGGTCGGTCTCGAGCGAGTCGCCCCACTCGACGGCCGGCTTGCGCGAGTGGTCGACGTAGGACTCGGAGCGGAAGGTCGTGACCTCGCAGGCCAGGCCGTTCGAGGCGAGGATCCCCCCGAGGGTGCCGAAGGCGCGGCCCTGCTCCCAGATCGAGGTGCACAGGGGCCGCATGATCCGCTCGACGTCGTCGGGGCGGGCCTCGGTCGTGAAGTCGATCTCGCGCTCGCCCGCGCGCTCGGCCCCGAGCAGGGCGTCGCGCACCGCGCCCCCCACGGCGTACAGGGAGAACCCGGCCTCGTCGAAGGCGACCGCCAGGGGTCGGGCGAGGTCGGCGAGCTCTTGGAGTCGGGTGTCGGCGTCAGCGAGTGAGATCACGGTCCATCGAGGTTACGACGCCGGGCGCGACGCACCCGCGACGGTAGCCTGGTTGGGCATGGCCCACCGACCTCGGACCTGGTGGCGGGCGATCGCCGGGGCCGTCGTGGTGGCCCTCGGCACGCCCCTCGGCCACGGGGCGATAGCCGGGGCGGCGCCGTCCCCGACGCCCACCCTCCTCCACCAGCAAGAGGTCGTCACCCTGGGCGCCACGGGTGCGGCGACCCTCGGGCTCACCCTGGGCGCGGCCCCCTCGGCGACCCTGCGGGCCACGCTCTTCCCCGCGCTCATCACCCGCGGGGCCCTCGAGGGGGTGGTGGCCGGCCACTCCCCCGGCGTGGCCGCGGTCGCCTCGACCCCGGCGATCCCGTTGCGCTGCGCGCGCCACGGCACGGCGAGCCTCCAGGTCACCCTCACCACGACCCGCCGGGCGGCCGCGCCGACGTGCGACGGGTCCCGCCCCCGCCTGCGTCTGACGTGCGCCCCGGGCCACTGCGACGGGGTCTACCCCCTGCGCCTCGTCCTCGACCAGGGCACCACCCACACCGTCTGGTGGTCGCTCGTCACGATCCGGGGGCGCTCGAGCGTGACCCCCCTGTCCGTCGCCCTCGTCGAGACGCTCACCCGGGCCGACCTGGCCCACCCCCTGCGCACCGCCGACGCCCTGCGCGCGATCGCGCGCGCCGGGGCCACCCCGATCACCCTCGGCGCCGACTACGGAGCGCTCGGCCCGATCATCCTGGGCAAGGACCGCTCGGCCCCGGGACCGACGGACGTGGCGGCCGCCCTCTCGCGGGCGCTCGCGAGCGGCGAGCACCGGGCGGTGGACGCCCCGCCCAAGGAGGCCGACTTCGCGGGCCTCGCGGCCCACCACCTCGACACCCAGGTCCTCCAGCAGGTCAACCTGTCCTCGGACCTGCTGCGAACCCTCACCGGGCGCTACGTCGACGGGCCCGTCCTGCTCTCGGGTCCGATCGCGCCCGCCGGGCTCGTGGCGCTCGCGCGCGCGGGCGATACCCGGGTCGTGCTCGCCGAGGACGCCCTGGCCGCGGCGCCCTCGGCGACGCTCACCTGGGGCACGCCCTTTCGGGTCGTCGGCGCCGGCGGGGCTCTCGCCCTGGCGACCGACGGTCCCCTCTCGGCGCTGCTCGAGGGAGGGGCGGCCTCAGCCGGGCTGCGCACCGCCCTCGTCCTGGGGACCCTCGACTTCTTGCACTACGAGGCCCCCAACGCGCCGGCCCCGCGGGCCGTCGTGCTCTCCGCCCCGCTCTCGGCGACCGCGCCCGCTCTGATCGACGACCTCACCGCGGGCCTCGGCCACGACCCCTTCGTGCGCACCACGACCCTCACCCCCCTCTTCGACGCCGGCCTCGTGGGCGCCGACGGCGCCCCGGCGACGCGCGCACTGGCCCCCGTCGCGACCTCGACCTGGTCGGGGCGCAACGTCGCCTCGCTGCTCACGGTCATCGGGGAGGTCAACTCCTTCGCCCAGGCGGTGCGCAGCGGCCCCGTGGCCACCGCTCTGCGGGTGGCGGTCGCCAGCGCCGAGCGGGTCGGCTCCCCGCAGCGGCGCCAGGCCGCGATCGCCCAGGCCCAGGCCGCCCTCGACGCGCAGCTCGGGCTCGTCACGGTCGACGCGAGCACCATCACCCTCGCCGGGCCGGGCAACGCGCTGCCGGTGACCATCCACTCGAGCGCCGGCTACGACCTCTCGGCGGTGGTGCACGTCTCGGCCGAGGGCCTGGCCTTCCCCAAGGGCTCGGCGGTGGCGGTCGACCTCAACGCGCCGACGGTCTCGGTCGACGTGCCGACGGCCCGGGCCACGGCGAGCTCGGTCACCCTCCAGGTCTCACTCACCACGCCCAACGGGCAGCTGGAGCTCGCCCGCAGCGCCGTCCAGGTGAGGATCGCCGGGACCTCCGTCGTGGGCTACCTGCTCACCGCGCTCTCCCTGCTGGTCCTCGCGTGGTGGTGGTGGCGCACCTCGCGCCGGCGCACCGTGGGCCGGCACGCCCGATGAGCGTCGACGCCCGTCACTCCACCCGGGTCGCCTCGATGGCGGCCGGGACGCTCGTCTCGCGCCTGACGGGCCTGGTGCGGGTGTTCGTCCTGGCCTGGGTGCTCGGCTTCACGCCGATCGCCGACGCCTTCAACCTGGCCAACACCGTGCCCAACATGCTCTTCGACGTCGTGCTCGGGGGCGTCGCCACGGCCACCTTCATCCCGGTCTTCGTCGAGACCCTGGCCCGCGACGGCGAGCGCCGGGCCTGGCGGTCGATCTCCTCGATCGTCACCCTGGCCTCGGCGGTCCTCGTCGTGGCGTCGGCGCTCGCGTGGGTCTTCGCGCCCTGGATCATCCAGGGCTTCACGTTCGTCGCACGCCACTCGAGCTCGCCCGCGGCGGCGACCGACGCCGTGGTCGCCGCCCAGAGGGCATTGGCGACCACGCTGCTGCGCTGGTTCGTCCCCCAGATCTTCTTCTACGGCCTCATCGGCCTCGCGACGAGCCTGCTCAACGTCCGTCGGCGCTTCGCGGTCGCCGCGTGGGTGGCGATCGCCAACAACGTGGTCGCGATCGCCGCCCTCGTCTGGTTCCACCTCGTGGACCCCACGCCCGTCCTCGAGGACCTCTCGGGGAGCCGCGACCTCGCCTGGCTCGGAGCGCTGACGACGGCCGGGGTGGCCGTCCAGTTCCTCCTCCTCGTGCCCTCCCTCGTGCGCAGCGACCTCTGGCGGATCCGGCTGCGCTTCGACCTGCGCGACCGAGCGGTGCGCACCGTGGCCCGGCTCAGCGGGTGGACCCTCGGCCTGGTCGCGGCGAACCAGGCGTCCCTCTACGTGGTGCTGGCCCTGGCTTTCGGGATCGGCGGCGACGGGCCGGTCAGCGCCTACACCTACGGCTGGTCGTTCATGATGATGCCCTACGCCGTGGTGGTGGTCTCGGTGACCAACTCGCTCGCCCCCCAGCTGGCCGGGCTCGCCACCGAGGGCCGGCCCGAGGCGTTCGCCGAGCGGCTGCGCTTCGGGCTGCGCCAGTCGCTCGTGATCATCCTGCCCGCGACGGCCGCCCTCATCGTCCTGTCCCAGCCGCTCGCGGCGATCCTGCTCAACCGCGCCGACGCGCGCGTGCCCCTGCTCGCCGGCACGGCCATCGCGGTGCTCGCGGCCGGCCTGCCGGGGTTCTGCGTCTTCCAGCTGTGCGTGCGCGGGCTCCAGGCGATGCAGCGGGCCCGTGAGGTCTTCTTGCTCTACCTCCTCGAGAACGGCGTCGCGGTCGCCTTGTGCGTGGCGCTCGGGCGCCACTCGCTCGCGGGACTCTGCGCCGCCGTCTCGATCGGCTACACCGTGGCGGCCCTGGCCGCCCTCGGAGCGCTCGCGCTGCACCGGGTCGACATCGTCGCCGCGGTGGGGGGCGTCCACGTGCGTCGCAGCCTGGTCGCGACCCTCGTGGCCGCCCTCGCGATGGCCGTCGTCTACGCCGGGCCCTCCTGGAGCCACGGGCTCCGTCTCGTCGCCCGCTTCGGCGCGGCCGGTCTCGCCGGCACGCTCGCCTACCTGCTCGTGGCCTCGCTGGGCGCACGGCGGGCCCGGCGCGCGGCGCGCCCGCGTGCCAGGCTGTAGCGACCGAAGAAGGGGACATGGCCAACGTCAAGGTGGTGACCGACAGCGCGAGCGACCTGCCCGAGGGGCTCGCGCGCGAGTACGGGATCGAGGTCGTGCCGCTCACGATCCGCTTCGGCGACGAGGAGTTCACCGACCGCGAGGACCTCTCCCCCGAGGAGTTCTGGGCCAAGTGCCGGGTCTCGCCCACCCTGCCCGAAACGGCGGCCCCGTCGCCCGGTCGCTTCCAGGACGCGTACCGCCGAGCCCGCGCCGAGGGCCGCGACGGCGTCCTCGTGCTCACCATCTCCTCGGCCCTGTCGGCCACCCACGCCTCGGCGACGATCGCCGCCGAGGCGACGTCCGGCGAGGTCGCGGTACGCGTCGTCGACACCCGCAACGTCGCCATGGGCCAGGGCCTCATCGCGATCGAGGTGGCCGAGCGCGCCCGGGCCGGCGCCGGGCTCGACGAGCTCGAGGCCGTCGCCCGCGACGCCATGGCCCGCGCGGGGGTCGTCGCGACCCTCGCGACCCTCGACCACCTCATCCGCGGCGGGCGCGTCGGTGGGGCGAAGGCCCTCATCGGTCAGGTCCTGTCGATCAAGCCGCTCGTCGCCCTGCGCGACGGCGTCGTCGCCGAGGCCGGTCGCGCCCGCACCCGCGCCAAGGCCCTCGCGGCCTGCGCCGAGCGGGCCCGGGCCGCGGCGCCCCTCGCTCGCCTCGCCCTCATCCAGGGCGGGTGCGACGAGGCCGACGTGGCGGCGATGCGCGCGCTCGTCGCCGACGTCGCGGTCGCCCACCCGGTCCTCGAGGCCGACATCGGACCGGTCGTGGGGACCCACGCCGGGCCCGGGGTCATCGGCCTCACGTGGCTGCGGGCCTGACCCACTAGGGTCGGGACGTGGACGACGTCCCCGCGAGCGAGCCCGACCTCGTCGACCGGGCGCTCGGCGCCCTGGACCACGGCCTCGACGTCGTGCACGACAAGGTGCTGCGTCCGATCATCCTGGCCGGACGGGCCGTCGCCTACGGGCTGGTCGTCGCCCTCGCCGCGGTGGTGCTCGTCGTGGTCGTCGTCGTGGGCGTGATGCGCCTGCTCGACGTCTATGCTTTCGCGGGCCGCGACTGGCTGAGCTACGCCGCCGTGGGCGCGCTGTCACTGGCCGCGGGACTGGTGATCTGGCGCCGTCGTCGTCCCGTGCGAGTGAGGAAGTAGTGCGCCACACGCGAGTGCTCATCATCGGGTCCGGCCCGGCCGGGCTCACCGCCGCCGTCTACGCCGCCCGAGCCCAGCTCTCCCCCCTGGTGATCGAGGGTGAGCCGTCCTCCACCTCGGACCAGCCCGGGGGCCAGCTCATGCTCACCACCGACGTCGAGAACTTCCCCGGCTTCCCCGAGGCCGTGTCGGGCCCCGAGCTCATGGCCCGCATGCGCGAGCAGGCCCTGCGCTTCGGCGCCGAGCTCCAGGTGAGCCGGGTCCAGCGGCTCGACGTCGCCGCGCGCCCGTTCCGGGCGTGGCTGAGCGGCGACGGCGAGGCGCCCAGCGTCTCGGCCGACGCCGTGATCCTGGCGACCGGGGCGCGCTCGTTGATGCTCGAGGTGCCCGGCGAGGACCGACTCTTGAGCCACGGGCTCTCCACGTGCGCCACCTGCGACGGCTTCTTCTTCCGCGGACAGGACATCGCGGTCGTGGGCGGGGGCGACTCGGCGCTCGAGGAGGCCCTCTTCCTCACCCGCTTCGCGAGCTCGGTCACCGTCGTGCACCGACGCCACGAGCTGCGCGCCAGCAAGATCATGCAGCAGCGGGCGTTCGACCACGAGAAGATCCGCTTCGCGTGGAACACCGTGGTGACCGAGGTGCTCGGCGACGAGCGGGTCGAGGGCCTCGCCGTGCGCGACGCCGTGACCGGCGCCGAGGACCGCCTCGGGGTGACCGGGGTCTTCGTCGCCATCGGTCACGTGCCCAACGTCACCCTGGTCGAGGGCTCGGTCGAGCTGGCCGAGGGCGGCTACGTGCGCACCGGGCCGGGCTCTCTCACGAGCGTCGAGGGCCTCTTCGCCGCCGGTGACGTCCAGGACCACGTCTACCGCCAGGCGATCACCTCGGCCGGCTCGGGCTGTGTCGCGGCGATCGACGCCGAGCGGTGGCTCGAGGCGCAGGGGCTCTAGGCCCACTCGCTAGTCTGGCCACCGGCGCCGTCGCGGCGTCGAGGAGGTTGCCATGAGCGGAACGATCACCACCCTGAGCGACGCCACCTTCGACGAGGTCGTCGGCGGCTCGGACAAGCCGATGCTGGTCGACTTCTGGGCGGAGTGGTGCGGCCCGTGCAAGCTGATCGCCCCCATCCTCGAGGAGCTGGCCGTCGAGCACGCCGAGTCCTTCGCGATCGGCAAGCTCGACGTCGACCACAACGTCCGGACGGCCACCAAGTTCTCGGTGATGAGCATCCCCACCCTGCTGGTCTTCAAGGACGGCCAGGTCGTGGGCCGTCTGGTGGGCGCGCGCCCCAAGGGCGCGCTGCTCCAGGAGATCACCTCGATCCTCTCCGCGGCCTGAGCGGGACCGACCTCCGCCCGGGGGCCACGGGTGAGGCCGTGGCCGAGCTCCACCGGCGTCTCGGCGTCCTCGGACTCGTGCGCACCGAGGGGCCGCCCGACCTCTACGACGACCAGACGGTCGCCCTGGTCGAGGCGTTCCAGCGCACCCGGGGGCTCGCGCTCACCGGGGTGTTCGACGAGCTCACCGCGGCGCGCCTCGCCGAGGCCCGGTGGCGCCTCGGCGAACGCCTGCTCTATCTCGCCCAGCCCCACCAGCGCGGCGACGACGTGGCCGCCCTCCAGGTGGCCCTGGCCCAGCTCGGCTTCAACCCCGGGCGCATCGACGGCATCTTCGGACCCCTCGCCCACGAGGCCCTCTCGGAGTTCCAGCGCAACTGCGGACTCGAGGCCACCGGGGTCCTGACCCTCGCCACGTACCGCGAGCTCGTGCGCCTGCGATCCCCCGGGCCGGCCCGCAGCCTCGTCACCGAGGCCTGGACCCGCGCCGGCCTCGACGTCCCCCACCAGGTGTCGGTCCTGGTCTGCGGGGTCGGTCCCCTGGCCGAGGCCCTCGCCGATTCCTGGGCCGGCACGACGGGCGTCCACACCCGCCTCGGGGTGCGAGCCGAGGCCGCGGTCGAGGCCGCCAACGACCTCGACGTGGCCCTCGTGCTCTCGATCGTGCCCAGCGCCGGGGTTCGGGGGGTCCGTCTCCACTACTGGGCCGGCCCCACCTCCCACAGCCGTGCCGGCGAGACGGTGGCGTCCTCCCTGGCCAGCGCCCTCTCGACCATCGACGGCGGCCCGCGGATCGAGGTGACGGGCCTCGCGCTGCCGATCCTCGCCGGCACCCGCATGACGACCCTGCACGTCGAGCACGGCGCGCTCGACGCCGGGATCGTTCACCGAGTCGTCACGGCACTGCGCACGGCGACGACCCACCTTTTCCACAGCGAGGGCGCCTAGGTCGGTCGCGCGAGCGTCCCCCATCCCTTGACTGGCGCTGAATTCGGCCCCTGACGGGCGATAACCCACAACTTCATCCACAAGTTGGGGAAAACTTCAACGTGAGGGTTAACCTCAGGGTTGAAGGTCACCGGGGCTTCGAGATGGCGATGTAGAGCCGCTCCAGGTCGTCGAGGTCCGCGAAGTCGATGATTATCCGGCCGTTGCGACCCTTGAGGTCGACGTGAACCCGGGTGTCCAGGTAGTTCTCGAGCAGGTGCTCGAGCTCGGCGACGCTGGCGTCGGGCACCGGCCGCAGGCGCGGAGTCCCCTCGTGCTCGCGCGCCGTGCCCGTCGGCGTGAGGGGACGGGGCTCGAGGAAGAGCTTCACCGCCTCCTCGGTCGCGCGCACCGAGAGCTCGTTCTTTATCACCCGGGCGACCAGCGTGGCCTGGGCGTTGGGGTCGCTCACCCCGAGCAGGGCGCGGGCGTGACCCGCCGTGATCTGGGAGTTCGCCAGCGCGCTCTGGGCCACCTCGCCCAACTGGAGTAGTCGTAACGTGTTCGTAACATAGGCGCGACTCTTGCCCACCCGTTGGGCCACCTGGTCGTGGGTGAGACTGAACTCGTCGACGAGCTGCTGGTACGCCGCGGCCTCCTCCAACGGGTGCAAGTCCACCCGGTGGAGGTTCTCGACGACCGCCTGCTCGAGTGAGAGCCGGTCGTTGACGTCGTCTTGGAGCAGGACCGGAACGACCTCGAGCTGGGCCAGGGCCGCCGCCCTCCAGCGCCGCTCCCCCGCGATGAGCTCGTAGTGGTCCTCCTCGCCCTCCACGGGGCGCACGATGATCGGCTGGAGGACGCCGAGCTCGGCGATCGAGGCAGCGAGGGTCGCGAGGCTCTCGTCGTCGAAGGACTTGCGCGGCTGGAAGGGGTTGGGGCGGATGGACCCGACCGCCACCATGCGCAGCGGCCCCGCCACCTCCTCCGCGACCACTGGCTCCCCCGTCTCGCCCGCGGGGGCCTCGGGGATCAGGGCGCCGAGTCCCTTGCCGAGTCCGGGTTTCCTAGCCATTCAAGATCTCCTCTGCTAGCAGGCGGTACGCCTTGGCACCCTTGGACGAGGGGTCGAAGACGGTGATGGGCTGGCCGAAGGACGGGGCCTCGGCCAGGCGGACGGTGCGCGGGATCACCGTGTGGCACAGCTCCTCTTCGAAGTAGCGCCTGACCTCGCGAGCCACGTCGCCCGAAAGGGTGTTGCGCGAGTCGTACATCGTGAGGACGACCTTCGAGATCCGCAAGGTCGGGTTGAGGTTGTCGCGCACCAGGTTCACGATCCGCTGGAGCTGGGTGAGCCCCTCGAGGGCGTAGAACTCCGTCTGGACGGGCACGATGATGTCCGTCGCGGCCGCGAAGGCGTTGATGGTGATCAGTCCGAGCGAGGGCGGGCAGTCGATGAAGATGAAGTCGAAGTCGCCCTCGACGGACCCCAGGGCCCGCTTGAGGCGCATCTCGCGGGAGATTATCGACGAGAGCTCCTGCTCGACCCCGGCCAGGTCCAGGGTCGCCGGCGCGACGAAGAGGTTGTTGTAGCCCGTGGGCTCGACGATGTCGACCATGGGGACGTCGTTCAAGAGGACGTCGTAGACCGAGCGCTCGAAGCGCCGTCCATCGACGCCAAGGCCCGTGGTGGCGTTCCCCTGAGGGTCGAGGTCGACGACCAGGACCCGCATGCCCTTCTCCGCCAGAGCGGCGCCGAGCGAGATCGTCGTGGTGGTCTTGCCCACCCCACCCTTCTGGTTGGCGACGGCGTAGATCCTCATCGTGGTGGCGTCAGCCATGAGCCTCTTCCCAGGGGTGAGATGAACCGACGAAGCGTCGAGACAAAGCCATTCAACTCCCTTTTGCCCACACCGTCAAGTACCCATGTTTCACGTGAAACATCCCGGGGCCGCAGAGGCGCGCGATGTTTCACGTGAAACAAATCCTGACCCAAACCCGGTATTTCTTTGAGTTTATCGACGACGGGGGAGTCGCCCCACACGGGGGCGGGATGGGTGTTTCACGTGAAACATCACCACAGCGGGCGCCGGGTCGGGATCCCCGAGGGGCGCGGGAAGAGGTCCTCGGTCTCACGGGTCTTCTCGAGGACCCGATAGGAGAACCCCCCCGCCGCGTGCGCGCTCGCGCGAAGGCCGAGCTGGGAGAGGCCGTCCTCGGGCCAGCGTCCGGGCTCGCCCCCACCGGGCGGGTCCGACACGATCGTGAGGCCGCCGAGGCGGAGGAATCGAACGGAACACTCCGCGGTGACCGCCGGGGGAGCGAAGGACCTGGCCGTGACCAGGTCGAAAGTGCCCTCCAGGGACTCGACCCGCGCCGCGTCCTCGGCCCGCGCCACCACTACCGAGAGTCTGGGCGGAGAGCCTTCCTCCCCGACCACCTCGCGCAGGAACGAACCGCGCCGTTCCATCGAGTCGAGTAGGACGGTCTCGCATCGCCAGTGCGCCGCGAGGATCAGACCGGGAAGTCCCCCACCGGAGCCGAGATCGAGGTACCGCGCGGGGGGGCCAGCGCGAAGGGACTCCCAGACCAGGGAGAAGCCGTGAGCGTGGGCGATCTGCCCCTCCAGGTCCTGAGGACCTAAAAAGCCCCGCGCCCTCGACTCCTCGAGGGCGCGGGGCAGCCAGTCGCGTGGCGGGAGCGTCACGCCGGAGCGATCACCACGAATCGCCGGGGCTCCTCACCCTCCGAGCGGGTCGTGACGCGATCGTCGTCGACGAGCGAGTCGTGGACCGCCTTGCGGTCGGCGGGCGACATCGGCTCGAGAGCCCGCTCCTCACCGGTGTTGGCCACCTCGTCCGCCACCTGGCGCGCGAACCGGCCGAGGGCCGCGACGCGGCGCTCGCGGTAGCGGGCCACGTCGACCAGGATCCGATCGGTGCGGCCCTCGCTCTTCGCCTGGACCACCGTCCTCGTCACCTCCTGCAGGGCCTGGAGGGTGGTGCCGCGGGGCCCGACGAGGATCCCCAGCTCGGTGGGCGGGTCGGCGTCCACCGCCAGCTCGACGGTCTCCTCGTCGATCTCTCGGACGCTGACCTGCGCGTCGATCCCCATCACCCCCAGGAGGCCGACGAGGAACTCCTTCGCCAACTCTCCCTGCTCGGCGAGCGAGATGCTCTCCGCCATGGTGTTCTCCTTCTTCTTCTCGGTCGTCTCGGTCTTGGGCGCCCTCGGGGGGCGCTCACGTCTCTCGGTCCCAGACGGGGCGGACCCGGTCTCCGAGGGCCCCTCGGACGACGCGGACCGGGCCGGAACCGTCGAGCGGCTGCGGCTGCGCCGGCTTCGTCCGTTGCCCTCGGCGCGCTCGCCGGTGTCGCGCTCGCCCCCGTTGGTCGACTCCCGGCTCCGGCCCCGCTCGGCCGGTCGGCGTCCACGCTTGGGTCGGGGCTTCACGGGGCGGACCCGAGCCCGTACCCGGTACTCCCCACGGACGCGGCCGAAGAGGCCGCTCTTGGGCTCCTCCACCACCTCGACCTCAGCGTCGTCGCGGGTCACGCCGAGGTGCGCCAGGGCCCGCTCGGTGGCCTCGTCGACAGTCTTGCCCGTGGTCTCAACCCACTCCATCGGCTATCGAGCCTTTCTCTTGCGCTTGTCCCGAGACCGCGGATGACTCTGAGGTCGAGGGTTAGGCTTCGGGGGATTGGCGGCGGCGCCCCGGGTGGGGGGACGCTTGGCCGGTGCCTTCGCGGGCGTGGTCGCCGCCGGCTTCTCCTCGGCGGAGCCCGGGATCTCGACCGGACCCTTCGCCTGGGCGAGGCCGTGGCGACGCGGGTCGGACACCCCGGTGCGGAACATGATGTCCTGGGTGATGATCCGGATGATCGTCGAGACGATCATGTAGAGCACGACCGCCGCCGGAATCACGAGGTAGATGTAGGCGAAGACGATCGGAAGGAACCGCTGCATCATCTGGGTCTGGCTGGGCATCTTCTGACCGGCCGCCAGGGCGCGCTTGTTGATCTGGGCCATCTGGAAGTACTGGAGCAGGACCGCCGCGACCACGAAGCCGAAGAAGGGGAGTGCCCCCACCCACGAGCCGTGCGCGCTGATCGGGAAGGGGCGCAGGCTGAGGTCGAGTCCCAAGGAGTTGATGTGGCCGCCCGAGTGGATCAGGTTGTCGTACATCTTCGAGTTGTGCGGGATGTAGCGCGGGTCCGAGACCAGCTGTCCCGCCTTGTTCGCCACCGTGTTGGAGAGTCCCTTGATCACCTCGTAGAGCACGATGAGGAAGGGCGTCTGCAGCAGCATCGGCAGGCACCCGCCCAAGGGGTTCACACCCTCCTCGCGGTACAGGCGCATCAGCTCCTCGTTGAGGACCTGGCGGTTCTCGGGCCCGCGGTACTTCTGCTGCAATTTCTTAATCTCGGGCTGAATTTTTTGCATCGCCATCATCGAGCGGGTGCTCTTGACGGTGAGCGGGGTCAGCACGCCCATGATGATGATCGTGAGCAGGACGATCGCCACCGCGTAGTTGGGCACGATCCCGTAGAGGAAGGCGAGCAGCCAGGCGATGGCGCTGAAGACCGGCGAGAAGACCTGGCCGAAGAAGTGGGTGATGGAGCTCATCGTGCGTTTCTCCTGGCCTCAGGGGGTTCGGGGACGAGGTCGATCCCGTGGGGACCGAGGGGTCGACAGCGCGAGAGTCGCCGCAGGGCCAGGGCGCTTCCGCGGGCCGCTCCGTGCAGCGCGATCGCCTCGGCCGCGTACTGGGAGCACGTGGGATAGAACCGGCAGGCGCTGACCCGCCCGGCTCGGGCCCACTGGTAGAGGTGGATCAGGCTCACGAGAGCCCGAGCCACCGGGCCCCTAGCGCGGGGCGAGCTCTCCGAGGGCTCGACGGAGGTGGTCGTGGAGTTGGTCATAGTTCAGTTCCGCGGTTCCTACACCGCATTTGATCAGGTACTTCCCGGGAAGAGGTCGGGGTTCCATCCCGTCGAGCAGGGCCCGGAGGCGTCGGCGGATCCGGTTCCTCACCACCGCGGGCCCCACGGGCCGGCCGATGGCGAAGGCCGCCGCGACTCCCGGGTCGGGTCCAGCCACGAAGCGGATGCTCAGTGGCCCGCTGCGAGCCCGCGCCGTCGGTGTGGCGAAGAGCGCGAACTGCCGGCGGGTGTGGACCCGGTCCGGCACGCGGGCTAGACCGTCAGGCGGTGACGGCCCTTGGCCCGACGGGCCTTGAGGACGGCGCGCCCGGCCCGGGTCCGCATGCGGGCCCGGAAGCCGTGGGTCTTGGCCCTCTTCCTCTGGTTCGGCTGGTAGGTGCGCTTCACGAAAACCTCATTCTCGTCGACGTCGCGCGGGCGTCCGGTCCGCTGCGGAATCCCGGACGCACGATGGCGAGCCATCTTATCCCACGGGTCTTCGTCGCCTCTCAGGCTCCCCGGGCACGCTCGCGCGAATGGGTGTATGGTGGCCCTCCCTGTCGGAGAGAGACCGTTTCCCCTTGTGGGAAGGGTTGTGGAAAACATCGGTGACGGCCTGTGGAGGAACGATCGTGCAGAACGGTGAGGAGGTGTGGACCCAACTGCGCGAATCGTTGCGGGGTAACGCCTCTGAGGCGGTGTGGGCGGCCGGCCTGAGCACGCTCAGGCTTGTGGATTACCGTGGGGACGAGCTGGTGATCGGCGCACCCAACCAGATCCAGCTCCAGCGCGTCCAGCAGCGCTACCTCCCCTTCATCACCGAGCAGGCCCAGCGCGTCATCGGACCCGAGGTCCAGGTCTCGCTGACCGTCGCCGAGGTGCCCGCCCCCGCCCCGCCGGCCGAGCCCGCCCCCGCCGCGCCGACCCCAACCGCGAGCGCGCCCGCATCGTCGACCTACGCCGCGAGCGTCGACGCCCCGGCCCGGCTCGACCCGCGCATGACCTTCGACTCGTTCGTGCCCGGCCCCTCCAACCGGCTCGCCTTCGCCGCGGCCCAGTCGGTAGCCGAGACGCCGGGGCGCGCCTACAACCCGCTCATGATCTACGGGAACTCGGGCCTGGGCAAGACCCACCTGCTGCACGCCATCGGCAACTACGTCCGTGAGAACTACCCCGGTCGCCGGGTCCTCTACGTCTCCACCGAGACGTTCCTCAACGACTTCATCCGGGCGATCCAGACCAAGACCCAGCTGGCGCTCCACGAGCGCTACCGCGAGAACGACGTCTTGCTGATCGACGACATCCAGTTCATGGAGCAGCGCGGCGAGACCTTCCACGAGGAGATCTTCCACACCTACAACGCCCTCCACGGCGAGGGCAAGCAGATAGTGCTCACCTCGGACCGCTCGCCGCGCGACCTCGCCGGGCTCCAGGACCGCTTCCGCAGCCGACTGCTTCAAGGACTCGTCACCGAGGTGGACCAACCCGACCTCGAGACCCGTATCGCCATCCTGCGCTCCAAGGCCGAGGCCGAGGGGATCGCCCTGCCCGACGAGGTGACCGAGTGGATCGCCCAACGGGTGCGTGACAACATCCGCGAGCTCGAGGGGTCGATCACCATGCTGCGGGCCTTCGCGAACCTGCGCCAAGAGCCGATCACCCTCGAGCTCGCCCGCACCCACCTCACCAACCTCGGCCAGGAGCAGGCCGTCCTCAAGCCCGAGACGATCCTCGCGGTCGTCGCCGAGTTCTACGGCCTCTCGGTCGACGAGGTGCGCGGCTCCAAGCGGCTGCGGCCCCTGGTCCACGCCCGTCACGTGGCGATGTTCCTGATCAGGGAGATGCTGAACAACTACTCGTACCCGATGATCGCGCGAATCTTCGACGGGCGCAACCACACCACGGTCATCAGCGGGGTGGAGAAGATCCGTGACCAGTTGGGCTCGAACCCCGACCTGTTGAATCAGATCAACCACCTCAAGCGCCGACTTCAGGGCGAGACGTGAGCTGTGGGCAAGGTGTCTCCCAGGGTGTTGGGTTCACGTGGGTGCGTCGTGGGCTACCCACATCACGTGAAGGTTCACCCCTGAGGGTTGAGGGAGTTACCGACAGGACTGTGGGGGGAGGGCCCTCCTGATTGGCCGTGGGGACCAGGGGCGACGGAAGTACCCTCACCAATCCACAGACCTACTACTACCGACACTCCTTCCATCGAACATCCACACCGTAACCTCAGGGGACGAAGAAAGGCAGAGCCATGAAGTTCAGATCCGAGCGTGACCTGCTCGTCGACGCACTGGGGGCGGCGAGTCGGGTCGTGACGACGCGTCTGGTCGGGGCGACCTCGGGGATCCTGCTCTCACTGACCGGCAACCAGCTAGTCGTCACGGGCACCGACCTCGACCTCACGGCGCGAACGACGATCGAGGTCGTGGGGATCGAGGACGGCGCGACCGTGGTCCCGGCGCGTCTGGTCGTCGACGCGGTTCGCTCCCTCGAGCCCGGGGCGGTCACCGTGGAGGCCCATGACGAGACCGTCGAGGTCTCACTCGGCCGTGCCCGCTTCTCGCTGAGGACCTTCCCGGTGGCGGACTACCCCAAGCTGCCGCCGGTGAGCGGGCCGCTGACCTCGGTGGCGGCGTTCGAGCTGATCCAGGGCCTCACCCAGGTGGTGCGCGCCGCCGCCACCGACGACGCCCGTCCCCTGTTGACCGGCGTGCTGTTCACCTCGAACGAGGGCTCGCTCCGTCTCATCGCGACCGACTCCTACCGTCTGGCGGTGCGCGACGTGCCCGGCGTGGCCGGGTTCACCGCGACCGACCTGCTCGTCCCCGCCCGGGCCCTGCACGAGCTCCAGCGCACGGCGAACCAGCTGCCGGCCGACGCCGAGATCGCGGTCGCGCTCTCGGACGCCGAGATCGGCTTCATCGCCGGCGCCACGTCCATCGCCTCGCGGCTCATCGACGGGAACTACCCCTCGGTCCTCCAGCTCATCCCCGCGAGCTACCCCAACCAGCTGCGCGTTGCCAAGGACACCTTCTTGACCTCGCTGCGGCGGGCGCGGCTGCTCGCGAAGGATTCGACCTCCTCGGTGCGCCTGACGGTGAAGGACCGCACGGTTGAGATCCGCACCCAGAGCCACGACGCCGGGGACGTCGAGGACAACGTCGACGCCGACTTCCGGGGCGACGAGATGACGATCGCCTTCAACCCGAGCTTTCTCATCGACGGGGTGGAGGCGGTGCCGGGTGACGAGGTGGTGCTCGAGATGAGCGACGCCGTGCGGCCGGCCATGGTCCACGGGGTCGACGACCTAGCCTTCCGCTACCTCCTCATGCCCGTGCGAGTCCAGTAGGACCCCGCGAGGTGGGCCTCAGCGAGCTCACGCTGCGCGACTTCCGGCTGTTCTCCGAACTGGTCGTCCATCCCGACCCCCGCGCGATCACGGTCTTCCTCTCGGCGAACGGCACCGGCAAGACGTCGGTCCTCGAGGCCGTCCACGTCCTGGCGACCGCCCAGTCGTTCCGCACGCCCTCGGCGGCGGACATGGTGCGCAACGGCCGCGACGTCGCCGAGGTCCACGGGGTCCTGCTCCAAGGGGAGCGGCGGATCCAGGTGGACCTCACCCTCACGCGGGGCGCGCGCGCCACGGCCAAGCGCATGCTCGTCAACGCTCAGCGACCCCGCTCTCGCACCCAGCTCGCCGAGGCCCTCCCCCTCACGGTCTTCACCCCCGAGGGGGTGGAGGTCGTGCGAGGGGCCCCCGAGCACCGCCGGACGTTCCTCACCACCCTCATGACCGACGAGGACCCGCTCGCCAGCGAGGCGGTCGAGCGCTACGCGCGCGTCCTCACCCAGCGCAACGCCCTCCTGCGCTCCCTCGAGGGGGGCGGGCTCAGCGCGAGCCAGCGGGCCGAGCTCGAGGTGTGGACCGAGGAGCTCGTGCGCGAAGGGGAAGCCCTCGTCGACCTGCGACGCGGGGTCCTCGCACGGCTCGGGCCGCTCGCGGCCACGGCCTACGAGGAGCTGGCCGGGGAGGTCGGGGGAGTGGAGCTGGCCTACGAGGCCTCCTGGACCGGGGGGCTCGCCGAGGCCCTCGCGCGCGCTGAGCGCGACGATCGGCTCCGGGGCCGCACCGGGGTGGGCCCACACCGCGACGACGTGCTCGTGCGCCTCGAGGGCCGCGACGCCCGGCGCCAGGCCTCCCAGGGAGAGCAGCGCTCCCTCGCCCTGGCACTGCGCCTGGCCGGCCACGAGCTCGTGCGCGCCTGTCGAGGCGTCGAGCCGATCCTGCTGCTCGACGACGTCTTCAGCGAGCTCGACCCCCGACGGGCCGACCGGCTCCTCGCGATGCTGCCCGGGGGACAGACCCTGGTCACCACCGCCTCCCCGCTGCCCACGGCGCTCAGCCCCGGCGTGGTCGTGGACCTCACGAAGGCGGTGGCGAGGTGAGTCGTCGCGACGACGAGCCCCGCCGCCTGGGCGAGGTCCTCGACGGACTCGCGGGCCGGTGGCGACGGGTCGACCTGCGCACCGTCGACGAGGTCCGCACGCTCTGGGCGAGCGCGGTCGACCCGGTGCTCGCCGAGCACTGCCGGGCGGAGATGGTGCGCGACGGGGTCCTCGTCGTCACGGTTCCCTCGGGCGCCTTCGCCCAGCGCGTCGCCGACGAGGAGACCTCGATCCTCGCCGCCTACGCCGTGCTCGGCGCGCGCGCGCCACGCGGGGTGCGCACGGTCGTGCGAGACCGCTCCCCGGGCTCCTAGTCGGCCCGCCGAGGCCCCCGCGAGGGCCCGGGAAGGGCTGGAATGTGGGGCCGTTCGGGTAGGATGGAGAGACGCTAAAGGGCCGCGCCGTCGGGCGCCCGAGCCCCGGCTCCCCGATGGAAAGGACCTCGTCGTGGCCGAAAAGACCAAGGGATCGGCGAGTTACTCCGCTAAGGACATCACCGTCCTCGAGGGCCTCGAGCCCGTGCGGATGCGCCCGGGGATGTACATCGGCTCGACCGGCCCGGCCGGCCTGCACCACCTCATCTGGGAGATCGTCGACAACTCGGTCGACGAGGCGATGGCGGGGTTCTGCTCGCGCATCGACGTCGTGCTGCTCAAAGACGGCGGGTGCCGGGTCGTCGACGACGGTCGCGGCTTCCCGGTCGACGAGCACCCCCAGTACCCGGGCAAGTCCGCGGCCGAGGTGGCCCTCACGGTCCTGCACGCCGGGGGGAAGTTCGGCGGGCGGGGCTACAAGGTCTCGGGCGGCCTGCACGGGGTGGGGGCGTCGGTGGTGAACGCGCTGTCGACCCGACTGAGCCTCGAGGTCGACCGCGAGGGCCAGCACCACGAGATCGCCTTCGCCGACGGGGGCAAGCCCCAGGGCCCGATGAGGGTCACCGGTGCCGCCCCGCGCGGGCGCACCGGGACGACGGTCACCTTCTACCCCGACCCCACGATCTTCGAGGAGGTCGACTTTCGCGCGCAGACGGTCACCGAGCGGCTCCAGATCGTCGCGTTCTTGAATCGGGGACTCGAGATCCGCTTCTCCGACGAGCGCGCCGGACGCGAGGCCAAGGAGGTCTTCAAGTACAACGGCGGCATCGTCGACTACGTGAAGCACCTCAACAACGCCAAGGAGTCCCTCTTTCGCAAGGTCGGCTACTACGAGCAGGCCGAGGAGGGCCAGCAGGTCGAGATCGCCTTCCAGTGGAACACCGGCTACTACGAGAGCATCTACTCCTTCGCCAACGGCATCTCCACCGTCGAGGGGGGCATGCACGAGGAGGGCTTCCGCAAGGCCCTCACCAACGTCGTGAACCGCTACGCCCGCAAGCGCAACCTCCTCAAGGAGAAGGAGGACAACCTGCTCGGCGAGGACATCCGCGAGGGGCTCACCGCGATCATCTCGGTCCTGCTCACCGCACCCCAGTTCGAGGGCCAGACCAAGGCCAAGCTCGGCAACGTCTCGATGCGCTCGATGGTGGAGCGCGCCACCAACGAGAAGCTCGCCGAGTGGCTCGAGGAGAACCCTCGCGAGGGCGCCCAGATCGTCCAGAAGGCCGTCCAGGCCGCCCGGGCCCGCCAGGCCGCCCGCCAGGCGCGTGACCTCACCCGGCGAAAGAGCGCCCTCGACGGCGCCGGCCTGCCGGGCAAGCTCGTCGACTGCTCCTCGAACGACCCGCGCGAGTGCGAGCTGTTCATCGTCGAGGGCAACTCCGCCGGTGGCTCCGCGAAGGATGCCCGCGACCCGCGCGTGCAGGCCATCCTGCCGATCCGGGGAAAGATCTTGAACGTCGAGAAGGCCCGCACGGACAAGATCCTGCGCAACGCCGAGATCCAGGCCCTGGTGTCGGCCATCGGCGCGGGCGTCGAGGACGACTTCGACGTCACCAAGATCCGCTACGACAAGGTCATCCTCCTGGCCGACGCCGACGTGGACGGCAGCCACATCCGCACCCTGCTGCTGACCTTCTTCTTCCGCCAGATGACCGCGCTGGTGAACGAGGGCCACGTCTACGTCGCCCAGCCGCCGCTCTACTCGACCCTGGTGGGCAAGGACAAGGTCTACCTGCGCGACGACGCCGCCAAGGCCCTCTTCCTCGCCGAGCGACCCGACCACAAGAACGACTTCCAGCGCCTGAAGGGCCTCGGGGAGATGGACTTCGACGAGCTGCGCGACACGACGATGGACCCCACCAAGCGGGCCCTGCTCCAGATCACCGTGGAGCAGGCCGCCCTGGCCGACGAGGTCTGCTCGATCCTCATGGGCGACGACGTCCCCCAGCGCCGCCACTTCATCCAGACGAACGCCAAAGACGTTCGCTTCCTCGACATCTAAGGCGACGACATGGCCCGACGCACGAACACCACCCCCCCGAACGACGGAGGCGACCCCGTCGAGGTCCTCGGCTACGTCGAGCCCATCGAGATCAACCTCGAGATGGAGCGCTCCTTCCTCGAGTACTCGATGTCGGTCATCGTCAGCCGGGCGCTCCCCGACGTGCGCGACGGGCTCAAGCCCGTGCACCGGCGCATCCTCTACTCGATGTTCGACCAGGGCCTGCGCCCCGACCGGCCCTACACCAAGTGCGCCAAGGTCGTCGGCGAGGTCATGGGCACCTACCACCCCCACGGCGACTCGGCGATCTACGACGCCCTGGTGCGCATGGTCCAGGACTTCTCGATGCGCCACCCGCTCGTCTCGGGCCACGGGAACTTCGGCGGGACCGGTCCGGACGAGGGCGCCGCGGCCATGCGCTACACCGAGTGCCGCCTCGCCCCGATCGCCCTGGAGATGCTCGACTCGATCGACGAGGACACGGTCGACTTCGAGCCCAACTACGACAACTCCACCCAGCAGCCCGTCGTGCTGCCCTCGCGCTTCCCCAACCTGCTCGTCAACGGCAGCCAGGGCATCGCCGTGGGGATGGCGACCAAGATCCCGCCCCACAACCTGGGCGAGGTGATCGACGCGACCCTGCACCTCATCGCCCACCCCGACGCCACCCCCGACGACCTGATGGCCTTCGTCAAGGGCCCGGACTTCCCGACCGCCGCGCAGATCCTCGGCCGTCAGGGGATCCTCGACGCGTACCGGAGCGGGCGGGGCTCGATCAAGGTGCGCGCCGTCGCCGAAATCGACGAGGTCGGCCGCGACACCCGCATCGTCGTCTCCCAGTTCCCCTACGAGGTCTCGGTCGAGTCGATCGAGGAGAAGATCTACGACCTCGTCAAGAGCGGCGAGGTCGACGGGATCGCCGCGGTGCAGAACGACTCCGCCGGGCGCCAGGCCCGCCTCGTGATCCGGCTCAAGCGCGACGCGAACGCCAACGTCATCTTGAACCAGCTCTACAAGAACACCGCCCTGCAGACCACCTTCGCGGTGAACATGCTCGCGCTGGTCGACGGGGTGCCGCGCACCTTGAACCTGGCCCAGGCGCTCACCCACTACGTGGCCCACCAGGTCGAGGTCGTCACGCGCCGCAGCCGGTACCGCCTGGCCAAGGCGGAGGCCCGGGCCCACATCGTCGAGGGCCTCTTGAAGGCGATCGACATGCTCGACGCCGTGATCGCCGCGATTCGGGGCTCCGAGGACCGCCCGGCCGCCCGGGTGGCCCTCATGGCCGCGCCGTTCGACTTCTCCGAGGAGCAGGCCAACCACATCCTGGACATGACCCTCGGACGGCTCACCCGGCTCGGGCGCAGCGAGCTCGAGGAGGAGATGGCCCGCCTGCGCGAGACGATCGCCGAGCTGCGCGCGATCCTCGCCGACGAGACCCGCCTGCGCGGGGTGATCAGCCAGGAGCTCACCGCGACCCGGGACAAGTTCGCGACGGCGCGACTGACCCAGATCGTGAACGACCCGGGCGAGCTCGGGGTCGAGGACCTGATCGCCGACGAGGAGATCGTCGTGACGATGACCCGCGCGGGCTACGTGAAGTCGGTGGCGGCCGACGCCTTCAGGACCCAGGGCCGGGGCGGCCGGGGCGTCCAGGGCGCCAAGCTGAAGGACGAGGACTTCGTCGACCAGATCATCCACACCACGACGCTCGCCTACCTCCTGCTCTTCTCGAACCGGGGCCGGGTCTTCCGACTGCGGGGCCACGAGATCCCGATGAAGGACCGCACGGCCAAGGGCACGGCCATCGTCAACCTGCTCAACCTCCAGCCGGGCGAGTCGATCCAGGCCATCGTCTCGACCGACGACTTCCCCGAGGACAAGTTCCTCGTCTTCGCCACCGCGAACGGCACGGTGAAGAAGACCGCCTTCAGCGAGTACGACAAGTCCCGGCGCGAGGGCTGGATCGCCATCAACCTGCGTGAGGGCGACGAGGTCGTGCGGGTCGTGCCCACCACGGGTGAGGACGACCTGATGATGCTGAGCTACCGAGGGATGGCCATCCGCTTCGCCGAGTCCGAGGTCCGCGAGATGGGCCGCGACGCGACCGGCGTGCGCGGGATCAAGCTCAAGGGCGACGACCGGGCCATCTCGCTCGACGTGGTGCGCGACGACGCCGACCTGTTCGTGGTGACCGACACCGGCTACGGCAAGCGCGTCAAGGTCGAGCGGTTCAACCGTCAGGGCCGCGGCGGCCAGGGCGTGCGAGCGATCAGGCTCACGGCCGCCCGGGGCTTCGTGGCGGCGGCCTTCATGGTCCACCTCGACGACGAGGTGCTGCTCGCCTCGAGCGGGGGGGTGCTGATCCGCACCGCGGTGCGCGAGGTCTCCTCCCAGGGCCGCGACGCGACCGGGGTGCGCGTGATGAACCTCGACGAGGGCCACGCCGTCGCGGCCGTCGCGGTCGTGCCGGCGGGCGAGGGGGACTGAGGCCGCGCCCCGACGGCGCCCTCGGGCAGAATGTCGCGATGAGCGCACGTGAGATGACCGCCGAGGAGGCGGCCGGACTGGTTCGACCCGTGGACGGCATCGGCTACGGGCTCATCACCGGCACGCCCACGGCCCTGTTCCGGGCCCTCGCGGCCCGCGACGACTGGGAGGACCTCCTCATCACGGGCGGGCTCGCCCTGGGGAGCTACGACGCGCTCTTCACCCACCCCGGGGTCCACTACCGCTGCCCGTTCTTCGGGCCCGGCGAGCGCCGCGCGGCGGCCGCCGGCGGGGACGTGCAGTACGTGCCGAGCTACTTCCGCCACTGGGGGCTGCACGTCGCGCTCTTCCAGCCCCGGGTGATGATCGTGCCCTGCTCGATGCCCGACGCCGAGGGCAACGTGTCGCTCTCGCTCTACAACGGCGCCACCCTCGAGGCGATGCGGGCCGCCGGGCGCGACCCCGAGCGGCTCCTCATCGCCGAGTGCTCGCCCCACTTCCCGCGCACGCTCGCCCTCGAGGGCCACTCCAACACGCTCAGCCTGCGCGACGACGTCGACGTGGTCGTCTACACCGACGAGTGGCCGACGGTCTTCCCCAACGTCCCCGGCGGCGAGGTCGACCGAGCCATCGCCGCCCACGCGGCGCCCTTCGTCCCCGACGGGGCCACCCTCCAGACGGGGATCGGGGCGGTGCCGAGCCTGGTCGCCCAGGCCCTCATCGAGGGCGACGGCGGGGACTACGGGGTCCACTCCGAGATGTTCACCGACGGCCTCTACGAGCTGATCAAGGCCGGCAAGGTGACCAACGCGCGCAAGACCCTCCACCAGGGCCAGTGCGTCATCACCTTCGCCGCGGGCACCCGCGAGATGTACGACTTCATCCACGAGAACCCGATGATCGGCGTGGCCCCGGTGTTCTACACCAACGACCCGCACGTCATCGCGAAGAACCACCGCGTCGTCTCGATCAACTCGGCCGTCGAGGTCGACTTCTCGGGCCAGATCATGGCCGAGTCGATCGGACCCCGGCAGTTCTCGGGGGTGGGAGGTCACCACGACTTCGTGGAGGGGTCGAGCCTGAGCCTCGATCACGTCTCGCTCATCTGCTTCGCCTCCACCACGACCGTCGAGGGCGTCGTCAAGAGCCGGATCGTCCCGTCCCCGACCCCCTTCGCCGGGGTCACCTCGCCGCGCCAGCTGGCCCAGGTCATCGTCACCGAGCACGGCGCCGCCGACCTTCGGGGCAAGACCGTGCGCGAGCGCGCCGAGGCCCTCATCGCCATCGCCGACCCCCGCTTCCGCGACGAGCTGGACGAGCGCCTCGCCGACCTGACGCCGTAGTGCTCATCGTCACCGGGCTGGGGATCGAGATCGGGGGCCGCCGGCTCGTCGAGCCGACGTCGTTCACGATCGGCGACGGCGAGAAGGTCGGGCTCGTCGGGCGAAACGGCGCGGGCAAGTCCACGCTCTTGAAGGTCCTGCTCGGCCAGGCGACTGGCCAGGTCCGCCACGAGGGCACCGTCTCGATCCAGGGGACGCTCGCCCACCTGCCCCAAGAGCCGATACCGGGCGGGCTCGGCGTCGAGCCGATCGGGCTGAGCCACGTGCTGAGCGCCCGGGGCATCGACGCCCTCGACGCGGCGATGCACGAGGCCCGTCACGCCCTCGCCCAGTCCCCCGACGAGGCGACCATCGCGCGCTTCACCGGGCTCGAGGAGGAGTTCCGCGAGCGCGGCGGCTACGTCGCCGAGGCCGAGGTCGCCCGCCTGGCCGACGGGCTGGGCCTCGCCCAGGGCCTGCTCCTCGAGGACCTGGCGAGCCTGTCGGGGGGCCAGCGCCGCCGGGTCGACCTGATGCGCGTCCTCTACCAGCGGCCCGAGGTGATGGTCCTCGACGAGCCGACCAACCACCTCGACAAGGCGGCCAAGCGCTGGCTCTTCGACGAGCTCGCGCGCTTCGCCGGCACCGTCCTCGTGATCAGCCACGACCTGCCCCTGCTCGACGCGTCGATCGACCGGGTGCTGGCGCTGCGCGAGGGACGGCTCCTCGACTACCGGGGCAACTACACGAGCTACCTGGCCCAGGACGAGGCCCGCCGTCAGGGCGAGGAGAGGCTCGCCGCGCGCCAGGACGCCAAGATCGACCAGTACGCGCGCCTGGCCGACTCGATGCGCGGCCAGACCGCCAAGCGGGCCCGCCTGGCCAAGGTCCTCGACCGGCGGGTCGAGCGCCTGCGCGACGAGCGGGTCAGCGTCACCGCGCGCGAGCGCGCCGTCTCGTTCCGCCTGCCCGACCCCCCGCGCAGCGGCGACGTGCCCCTCGAGGTGAGGGGGCTCGGCGTGCACTACGGGCGCCTGCGCGTGCTCGACGACCTCGACCTCACGATCGGGCGCGGCGACCGGGTGGCCATCGTCGGGCGCAACGGGGCGGGCAAGTCCTCGCTGCTGCGCTGTCTCGCCGGGGCCCAGTCGCCCACGGCCGGCACCGTGCGCTACGGCGCCCACGTCACGGTCGGCTACTTCGCCCAGGAGAACGAGCAGCTCGACTTCTCGGCGACGGTGCTAGAGAACCTGGCCGACTCGGTGGTCGCGACCGACCCCGGACGGCGAGCGCTGCTCGGCGCCTTCGGACTCACCGGCGAGGCCGCCCACCAGCGTCCCGGCACCCTCTCGGGGGGCGAGCGGGCGAAGCTGGCGCTCGCCAAGCTGGCCTCCTCGCGGGCCAACCTGCTCGTGCTCGACGAGCCGACCAACAACCTCGACCCCGCGAGCGTGACCGCGCTCGGCGAGCTGATGCGCGCGTGGAAGGGGACCGTGGTCGCGGTGAGTCACGAGCGGGGCTTCGTCGAGGCCCTCGAGCCGACCCACGCCGTGCTGTTGCCCGAGGAGTTCGTCGATGTCTGGGACGACCGCTACCTCGAGCTCGTCGAGCAGCGCTAGGTGTGAGCGCCCCTGGGCGGGTACAGCGAGTCGCTCGGAGTGGGTAGCGAGGTGGCGACGGCTCCGTGCGAGACCGCGACCAGCGAGGGGACGAGTATGGGGCGCGCGTAGCACCCCAACCGCCCCGAGCGAGCCCACGCCACGCGGGGGTGCGCCGGGCTGTCCGCGACGATGGCTCGTGATTCGAGCGCCTGGCGCAACGGCGGAGTCATCGAACGCAGCAGGAGCCGCCCCCGACCCACTACGCCGCGGCGAGCAGGTGATCCGCCACGACCACGGCCTACGCGTAGGACGCGGTGCCTCCCCTCCGGGGAGCACACCAGCCCCGGAGGGGAGGCGCCCCACCGCCGACCGACTACGCGTCGCGACGAATCAGCAGGTAGCCGCCAATTCCGAGAGCGACCACGGCGTAGAGGGCGAGCACCCCGGCGCCGACCCACGGGCTCAGCGACGACCCCTGCCCCGCCGTCACCACGGAGGTCATCACGTCGCTGATGTGGAACGGCATGAACTTGAGGATGGGCTGGCTGAAGGACGATGGAAGGGTCTGCAGGATGATCGGAACGACGAGGAGGAGTCCCACGTAGGTGGTGATCGCCCCGGCCGAGTGCCGGATGATCGCGGCGATCCCCAGTGCGAAGAGCCCCAGGAGCCCGATGACGACCCCGCCGCCGCCGACGGCCCTCAGCACACCCGGTTGGCTGAGCAGAGCGTGCGGTGCGGGGCTGAGCAGCAGCCCCTGCCCGAGCAGGAAGGCTCCGAAGGACAAGACTTCGCCCGCGACGAGCGAGAGGACGCCCACCAGCGCCGCCTTCGCGGCAAGGACCCGGCCGCGCCGGGGGGTGGCCGCCAGGGTCGAACGGATCGTCCCGGTCCCGTACTCGGCGCTCATCACCAGCACGCCCAGCACCCCGACGATGAGCTGGCTGAAGAGCAGGCCCTTCAGCGTGATCCCGGTCGGATCGAAGGTTGCGCGCTGGATGACGTTGAACGTGTGCCAGTTGTGCGAGACGGTGGCCCCCGCGATGGCGGCGACGCCTAGGGTGACCACGGCCATCGCGATCAGCGTCCACCAGGTGGAGCGCACGGTTCGCAGCTTGGTCCACTCCGAGCGCAGCAGGTGGGAGCGCCCGACGTGGGCGCTCGAGCGGTGGGTGGGGGAGAGGGTGACGGTCGTCACGAGGCCCTACTTTCCGGTCGGGACCGGGACGTCGATCGTCCGGCCGTGGTACTCGACGCTGTCACGCGTGAGGGACATGAAGGCCTCCTCGAGCGAGGCCGTCTGGGGGGAGAGCTCGTGTAGCACGAGTTGGGCGGCGGCGGTGAGCTCACCGACGGCCGCCGCCCCGAGCCCGTGGACCGCGAGGGCCTCCTCGCCCTCGTGCTCGACGGTCGCACCTTCGCGTTCGAGCAGTCGGGCGATGTCGGCCAACCGCGGGCCGCGCACCCGCACGTAGGTGCCCGCGGTGTCGGCGATGAAGTCGTCCACCGTCCCCTCCGAGATAAGGGCGCCCCGCCCGATGACGACGAGGCGATCCGCGGTGAGGGCCATCTCGCTCATGAGGTGGCTCGAGACGAAGACGCTCCGCCCCTCGCTGGCGAGCCCCTTCAGGAGGTTGCGGACCCAGAGGATGCCTTCGGGGTCGAGGCCGTTGATCGGTTCATCGAAGAGCAGGACGCCGGGGTCTCCCAGCAGGGCCGCCGCGATGCCCAGGCGTTGGCCCATCCCCAGCGAGAACTTGCCGACCCGTCGATGGGCGACGTCGCCGAGACCCACGGTGTCGAGGACCTCCTCGACCCGGCGACGCGAGATCCCGTTGGTCTCCGCCAGGTACTGCAGGTGGTGGTACGCACTTCGGCCGGGGTGGATGGCCTTCGCCTCGAGGAGTGCCCCAACCTCGCGCAGCGGATGGGTGAGGTCGTGGTAGGTCCGCCCGTTGATCGACGCCGACCCGTTGTCGGGTCGGTCGAGCCCCATGATCATGCGCATCGTGGTCGACTTGCCTGAGCCGTTGGGCCCGAGGAACCCGGTGACCACGCCGGGTGGGACCTCGAAGGAGAGGTCGCGCACCGCGACCGTGTCGCGATACTGCTTGGTCAGTCCTCGTACCTCGATCACCGGTGCCTCCGTCCTCGTGGGTCTCCAGTGTCGCGGTGTCGACCCGCCGTCAGCTCCACCCGGCGGCTACTTCGGGGCGACTTCGGAACGACCTCGGCGCGGACGGGCCCTCCCTCCTGCGGCGGACCCCTGTCATCCTCGCAACGGACGCCCGCCTCGAGCGCGCTCGGTAGCGTCGAGGCGTGAGCGACTCTTCGCACGACGCCCCCCTGCCCTGGGTCGAGCGCATGACCCCGGCTGCCTGGACGGGCGTCGACGCCGCCGTGGCGGCCCTGCTGGCGGCGGCGACCCTCGCTCACCTCTACGCCTTCCCGTCCTCGATCCCCCGCGCGGCGCTGATCCCCCTCGACCTCGCCGCGACCATTCCGGTCGCGACCCGGCGCCGCTACCCGGCCGCCAGCCTGGTGGTCGTGACGCTCGCCCTCGCGATCGCGACGGCCGTGGGTCGCTCCCTCGCCCCGGCTCCGGTCATCGCCCTGCCCCTGTACTCCCTGACCGTCGCCGCCGATCGACGACGCTCCCTCTACGCCCTCGTCGCCGTCGAGGCTGCCCTCCTGGCGGGACTCCTCGGGGCTGTCCTGATCCATCGAGCCGAGGGCGACGTGACGTTCAACCTGGTCCTCGCCGCCGCCAGCTGGGTCGTCGGAGATGCGGTGCGCACGCGTCGGGGCTACCTCGTGGAGCAGGAGAGGGAGCGACGGCGCCGATCCGTCGACGACGCCACCCGAGCCGTCGTCGAGGAGCGGCTGGCCATCGCCCGAGAGTTGCACGACGTCCTGGCCCACAGCCTCGCCGTGATCGCGATCCAGTCGGGCGTCGGGCGTCACGTCATCGACTCCCAGCCCGACCAGGCGCGCGAGGCGTTGGAGACGGTCGAGCACACCAGCCGCAGCGCGCTCGACGAGTTGCGGCACGTGCTCGGAGCCCTGCGCTCCGACGACGTCGCGCGAATGCCCACGCCCGGCGTCGCCGACCTCGACGACCTGGCCGCACGTGTCACGGCGACGGGCATACCCGTCGAGCTCTCGGTCGACGGTGATCTCGCGAGCCTCGCCCCGGGACTCCAGCTCTCCCTCTACCGGATCGCCCAGGAGGCCCTCACCAACGTGGTGAAGCACGCCCCCGGGGCGCGGGCCCGTGTTCATCTGCGCGTCGACCCTGAGCAGGTCCGCCTCGAGGTGACGAACTCGCCAGGCGGCCCCGCGCGGCCCCCTGGGACCCCGGGCCACGGCCTGATGGGGATGCGCGAGCGAGCGTCCCTCTTCGGGGGGACCCTCACGGCGGAGCCCCGGGAGCGCGGCGGGTTCGCTGTGGTCGCCCTCTTCCCCCACCGGAGGCCCCAGTGACCATTCGCGTCCTCGTGGCGGACGATCAGGCGTTGATTCGCGCCGGGTTCACCGTCCTGATCGATTCCTCGCCAGACTGTCTCGTCGTCGCGGAGGCGTCCAACGGAGCCGAGGCGGTCCGGCTCGCGAGCCGGACCCGGCCCGACGTTATCTTGATGGACGTGCGCATGCCCGTCATGGACGGCATCGAAGCCACCCGACTCATCGCCACCGATCCGGCCCTGAGCAACTCGCGCGTCGTCATCCTCACGACCTTCGACCTCGACGAGTACGTCTACGAGGCCCTGCGCGTCGGCGCGAGCGGCTTCCTCTTGAAGGACACGCCTCCGGACGAGCTCCTGAGCGCCATCCGCGTGGTGGCTCGCGGCGACGCCCTTCTGTCGCCGAGCGTGACGCGCCGGGTCATCGAGCAGTTCAACCGCCTCTCCCCACCCCCCTCACGCGGGGACGAGCCCTTCGCGGTCCTCACTGAGCGCGAGCGCGAGGTCCTAGCGGCCGTGGCGCGGGGACTGACCAACTCGGAGATCGCCGACGAACTGCACATGAGCGTCGCCACGGTTAAGACTCACGTCAGCCGGGTCCTCTCGAAGGTCGGCGCGCGCGACCGCACCCAGCTCGTCGTCCTCGCCTACCAGGCCGGGCTCGCCTAGCTATAACCGACCGTGGCCGGGTACAGCTAGGTCAGCCGGCGCTCGGCCGCCCAGTGGGTGAGCTCGTAGCGGCTGGAGAGCTGGAGCTTTCGCAGGACCGAGGAGACGTGGCTCTCCACGGTCTTGATCGAGATCGCGAGCTCGGTCGCGACGTCACGGTAGGCGTAGCCGCGCGCGATCAGTCGCAGCACCTGGCGCTCGCGCGGGGTGAGCTGGTTGAGCTCGGGGTCCACCTCGGCCTCCCCGAGGTGGCCCTCGGAGGCGAACGCGTCGAGGACGAAGCCCGCGAGGCGCGGCGAGAAGACGGCGTCGCCGTCGGCCACCCGGAAGATCGCCTCCAGGAGCTCCGGGGCCGAGATGCTCTTGGTGACGTAGCCGCGCGCCCCGGCGCGCACCACCGCGATCACGTCCTCGGCCGCGTCCGAGACCGACAGCGCGAGGAAGCGCACCTCGGGCGCGACCCGCGCCACCTCGGTCAAGACGGCCTCGCCGCCGCCGCCGGGCATGTGCACGTCGAGCAGCACGACGTCGGGGCGGCGCTCGAGGATCATCTCGACGGCCGAGCCGACCTCGTCGGCCGCGCCCACGATCTCGACGTGGTCGGCCAGCTCGGCGCGCAGCCCGGCGAGGATCAGCCCGTGGTCGTCGACGAGGAAGACCCGGGGCCTCACGCGAGCGCCACCTCGAGGGCGACCTCGGTGCCCTCGCCGAGGGTGGAGCGCACCGTGGCGCTGCCACCGCGCGCGCCGAGGCGCTCGCGGATCGAGACGGCGAGGCCGTGGCGATCCTCGGGCACGGCGGCCGGGTCGAACCCCCGTCCCCGGTCGCGCACGAAGAGGGAGGCCGTGTCGGGCTCGACCTCGGCGTAGATCGAGACGCGCTCGGCGCCCGACCAGCGCGCCGCGTTGATCGCGGCCTCGCGCCCGGCGGCCACGAGGTCGGCCAGCGCGTCGGTGAGGGTCGCCTCGCCCACCACGACGAGCTCGACGCGCACTCCGTAGTCGCCCTCGATCTCGCCGGCGAGGGCCTCGAGCGCACCGGCGAGGGTGGCCCCGTGGTCGGTGCGCTCCGGGCCGAACAGCCACTGGCGCAGCTCGCGCTCCTGGGTGCGCGCGAGACGGGTGACCTGGCCCGGGTCGCCGGCCGAGCGCTCGATGAGGGTGAGGGTCTGGAGGACCGAGTCGTGCAGGTGGGCCGCGAGCTTGGCCCGCTCCTCGACGCGCACGCGCGAGCGGCGCTCGTCGGAGAGGTCGTGCACCAGGGTCAGCCACCACGGGGCGAGCAGCACCACGACCCCGGCCACGACGAAGGCGGCGCCGAAGATGGCGGCCGGCGCCCCGCCGTCGATCGGGCGCGAGACGAGCGCGACGAGGCGCACCCCGAGCAGCACCAGCACCAGACCCACCAGGATGCGCACGAGGGCTGAGGTCCTGGTCCACTCCTCGCGGCGGCGCAGCAGGGGAGTGTTTCGCCCGAGCTCCTCGAGCCGCTGGCGCTCCTGGGGCGTGGCGCCACGCCACACGACGATGAGCCCGAGCACCGCCACGAGGAAGGCCCACGAGAGCGGTCCGAGCAGCGCCTGGCTGAAGGGGTGCAGCACGAGCAGCACGAGGATCCCGATCGCCACGGCGACCGCCACGCGCAAGAGACGGTTGCGCCCCCCGAGGAGGCGCGCGGCGATGGAGCGGTCCTCGCCCGCCCGGGGCACCGTGAGCCACAGGGCGAAGTAGACGAGCAGTCCGAGTCCCCAGAAGAGGGCCACGACGCAGGTGACGACCCGCACGGCGCGCTCGCTCACGCCCAGGCGGATGGCGAGCCCCCCGCAGACCCCCCCGACGAGGGCGTTGTCGGCCCCCCGGCGCAGGGGGCGGTGGGGGACCCCGATCTCGGCGCGCGGCGGGGTGGCGACGCTCATCGTGAGAAGTCTCGCACCACGGTCCACGGCGTGCCCTGCGGGAGAACCCCGACGGGGACCCCCTGGTGGGGGCGGGGCTCAGGGTTCCTCCCCATCGCCCGGGCGGGGCCGACCGGCCTAGGTTCGGGCCATGAGCGATCCGATCGCCCCCCCGTCCGACTCCTCGACCGAAGCGCCGCCCGCCCCGGCGCCCCCGGGTGACCCGCGCACGGTGCGCCACCTCACGCGAAGCTCGAGCCACCGGGTCCTCGGGGGGGTGTGCGGCGGGGTCGCCGAGCGCTTCGACATGGACCCGGTCGTCGTGCGGGTGATCTTCGTCGTCCTCGCACTGCTCTGGGGCTTCGGCGTCCTGGTCTATCTCGCCATGTGGGTCATCGTCCCGGGCGACGGCGCCGCGCCCGACGCGCCGCCCGCCGAGGCCGGCCACGCCGGATGGTGGCTGCGGGTGGCGCTGCCCCTCGGTGTGCTCGTCGCGGCCGCGGTGGTGGTGCTCTCGGTCGTCGGGCACGCCGGGGTGCGCCCCGCGCGGGGCCTCGGCCTCTTCTGGGTCCTCTGTCTGGTCGTGCTGGCGGTCGTGGCCCTGCGCGGGCCCTCGCGGCGCTTCACCCTGCGCCGGTTCTTCGCGCTGGTCTTCTTGGCGTTCGTGAGCCTCGTCACGCTGGCCGTGACGGCCTTCCTCGTCGCGCTCTCGGTCATCGGGGTGCCCGTCGAGGGCGGCTCGGGCGTGCACACCTTCACCCCGGTCGCGCTCGACCAGATCCCCGCCGCCTATCACGGCGCCTACGGCGAGACGCGCGTCGACCTCACCCAGGTTCCCTTCGGAACCGGCACCTACCTCGTGCGCGCCACCCAGGCGGTCGGCCAGCTGGTCGTCGAGGTGCCCACCGACGTGCGCGTCGTGGTGACGAGCCACGTCGGCATCGGCCAGTCCTCCGGCCCCGGCTACGGTCCACGGGCGGTCTATCCCGCACTCACCACGGGCCGCGTCGCCACGGTGGTGCTCGACCTCTCGGTGGGCATCGGGCGCATAGAGGTCGACCAGGTCCCGGTGCGACCGAGGACCCCGACCGCGACCACCACCACCTCGCTCCCGGCGAAGGGCTAGGGGACGACGACCCCGCGGGCGTCGAGGCCGGTGGCGCCGGGCGCGATCGTCACCTTGCCCGAGGCGCGCGCGAGCACCTGCCAGTGGGCGCCCGAGCGGGCCGTGAAGGTGAAGACCGGCAGCCACCAGGTCGCCCCACCGCGTACGACGAAGGCGCGCAGGCTGATCGTGGCGCGCACCACGACCGGCCGGGTCGAGGCGGGAGCCCCGGGGCCGGACGGGCCGGCCCCCCCGCGCAGGGAGTCGAGGGCCGTCGCCGGCGTCTCGAGGGCGTAGGGGACGTCGCGGGCCGCCGTGACGTCCGGGCCCGCCGCGAAGACCAGCCGGCCCCGGGCGTCGACGCCGATGACCAGGCGCTGGTCGGTCGCCAGCCCGGCGTGGGTCACGACGAAGGTCGCGGTGATCTCGCGGTAGACGTCGCTCGGGGAGGCGCCGTCCATGATCGCGTCGACGTAGGTCGCCCGCCCGAGCGTGAGGTCGAGCCCCAGGCGGGAGAGGAGGTGCACGGCGCGCGCGCGCAGGTGGGCTCGCTCCGCGGGGTCGCGCACCGGGCCGGCCGACTGGGTGGCGGGGGCGATCGAGGGCGAGCTCGACGAGTAGCTCCACTGGGGCACGGCCCCGCCCACCACCACCACGGTGGCGCCGGGCGGCCGGCCCACCTGCCAGCTCGCCGGGGCCGCGCCGACGCGTGTCGTCGGCCCGGTGACCTTGAGGGCCCGCGCGAGGCGCCGCGCCTCGGCCGGGAGGTCCGCGGGGTGGGACAGTCGGGTCACCTCGACCGAGCCCGGCGCGACCGAGCCCGGCGCCAGCCGCAGCCGGGGAGGCGCGCCGACGCTCGGCAGGGCGGCGGCCTCCATCGCGCCGAAGGCCGCGGGGCCGGCGGTCGGGGGAGACGGAACCGCGGCGGCCACCTCCACCGCGGCGAAGGCCGGGGCGACCTGGCCGAGGGCGCTCACCGCCCCGACGGTGACGGCCACGCTCGCCGCCGCGGCGGCGGCCACCCGCCACGCGAAGGGCCGCACGACCCGCGTCGGTCGCCGCTCGGCCACCACGCGCGCGACGAGCCCTACCGGCACCGCGTAGGGCCGGCCGCCCACCGGGTCGGCCGCCCGCAGTCGTCGGTCCAGGTCGTCCATAGCTCTAGTCACTCCCTGTCACGAGGTGCCCGTCTCTTTCGGGTCGTCCTCGCCCACGGCCAGCGCCGCCCGGAGCCGCCCGCGGGCCCGGCTGAGCCGCACCGCGGCCGCGTTGGCCGTGATCCCGAGGTGAAGGGCCAGGTCACGGGCCTCGTAGCCGTCCCAGGCGTTCAGGGTGACGATCTCGCGATCGTCGTCGCTGAGCGAGGCCAGCGCCTGGGCCAGGGCCACGTCGGCGACGACGCGCTCCTCGGCCGGCGGGTCGTCGGGAGCCGGGCGCAGCGAGGCCTGCAGGGCCCGGCGCCGCCCGCTCGAGCGCCGGGCGTTGCGCAGGACGTTGCGCGCGACCCCGATCATCCAGGGCCGCTCGGCGTCGACGGGGACGTCGTCGAGGCGCCGCCACACGACGAGCAGCGTCTCTTCGACGAGGTCGTCGAGGTCGGCCGGGCTGACCGGGTAGAGGCGTCGGCGCAGGTAGTCGCCCACGGCCGAGGCGTGCTCGTCGACCAGTCGGCGAAAACGCTCCTCGTCCCTGGGGGCCACGTGCGCCTCTGTCCGCCCGGGGCGCCCTCTTACGGGGCCGTCTCGAGCAGGCGGGCCTCGGCCTCGCTCGAGAGCCACCGCTCCGGCCACGCACGGTCGTCCCACCACTCGGCGACGTCCTCGACGCTCTCCTCGAGGGGGCGCGCGACGAGTCCGGCCGCCTCGGCGCGGGTCGTGTCCAGGGTGGAGACGGCCTCGGGCCGCGGGCTCCAGAGGGGGAAGGCGGCCTCGAGCCCGGCCGCGAGCACGGCCTCCGCCGGGACCTCGGTGACGCGGGTGCCGGGGGGCGCGACGTGGGCCACCACCCGCTCGATCGCCCCGACGAAGGACTCACCGCCCGAGGGGGCGGCCACGTGGAAGGGCCCGGTGAGCCCGTCGGCGAGCACGCCCAGGGTGAACTCGGCGAGGTCGCGCGCGTCGATCCACTGCAGACGCGCCTCGCGCGGGCCCGGGACCGCGACGTCGCCGCCGCGCGCCGCCCGGGCGACCCAGTAGGGGAAGCGCAGGGTGTAGTCGTGCGCCCCGACGACGTAGGTCGGGCGCACGATCGTGACGTCGTCGCCGAAGCGCCGACGGGCCGCCCGCTCGCAGGCCGCCTTCAGGGGACCGTAGGAGGCGGGGGTGACGCCCGCGTCGGGGGCGAGGCCGTCGGCGGGCCACAGGTCGAGGTCGTCCTCGGAGGCCCCGAACCGGTCGGTCTCGCGGTAGGCCGAGACCGAGGAGATCTGCAGGTGCCGGCCCCCGCGGTCGCCCAGCGCGTCGGCCAGCCGCTCGACGTCGAGGGGGCGGTAGGCGATGACGTCGATCGTCGCGTCGAAGTCACGGCGCTCGAGAGCGCCGAGGTCCCCGGCCCGGTCGCCGACCAGGTGCTCGACCGCCTCGGGCAGGTCGCTCACCGTGCGCCCGCGGGTCAGCACCGTGACCGCGTGGCCGTGGTGCCAGGCGGACCAGGCGATGGCCCGCCCGACGAACGACGTCCCGCCGACGATGAGGATCCGCACGTCTCCGCCTCCCGACCTAGAGGAAGCCGACCCGCGACAGCGGCCAGATCCGCAGGATGGCCTTGCCCACGATGTCCGAGCGCGGGACGGTCCCCCAGTAGCGGCTGTCGCAGCTGTTGGCCTCGTTGTCGCCGAGCATGAAGTAGCTGTTCTTGGGCACGGTCACCGAGCCGATCGGCTTGCCGAGGACCGGGTTGTGGGTCCACCACTGCTTGAGCGGGTGTCCGTTGACGTAGATCGTGTTCTTGCGGCTCGTCAGGTGGTCGCCGGGCAGCCCGATGACCCGCTTGACGAGGTCGGGCACGGCGTCGCCGCACTGGACCTTCACCCCCGGGGGCGCCCGGAAGACGACGACGTCGCCGATGTGGATCGTCCCGAACTCGACCGAGAGCTTCGAGACGATGATCCGGTCGCCGATGTGCAGGGTGGGCTCCATCGAGCCCGAGGGGATGTAGTAGGTCTGGAAGGCGTAGGCCCTGATGAAGAGGGAGACCCCGACGGCGACCACCAGGACGATCAGCCACTCGAGGGCCGGGTGCATCTTGCGCGGGCGGCTTCGTGCCTCTCCCGGGGCGACGGGGGGAGCGTCCCCCTCGACCACCGACCCGTCGGCGGAGGGGGGGCTGGACACCCGGACGAGGTTACCGGCTCGGGACCGGCGTCCCCGGGTCGGGACCCGGGACGGGCGGGCACGCCACGGACCGACTGTCAGATATACTGACCGTTGGAGTAAGCATTACTGGAAGGAGGATGCCCATGCTGATGCTGACCGACCCGCTGCGGCGCTGGGACCGACTCGTCGAGGACGGGCCCCAGTTGGCCGCGATGGACGCCTACCGGCTCGGCGACGTGATCACCGTGCAGTTCGACCTGCCCGGGGTGGACCCCGACACCATCGACCTGCAGATCGAGCGCGGGGAGTTGCGCCTCAACGCCAAGCGGTCGCTGGCGCTGCCCGAGGGGGCGAAGTACTTCGTGCGCGAGCGCGCCGAGACGACGATCACGCGACGGGTGCTGCTCGGTGACGTCCTCGACGTCGAGCACGTGGTCGCCGAGTACACGAACGGGGTCCTCACCTTGCGGATCCCGCTCTCGGAGCACGCCCGCCCGCGCAAGGTGCAGGTCCACGCGACCGAGCCCGAGCGCAAGGTCCTCACCGCCGAGACGGCCTGATGGCCGCCGGGCCCCGCCGGGGGGTGGCGACGCCCCCCGGTGGGCGGCCCTGGCGCGAGCGCGTCGCCGACCCCGACGAGCCCCTGTTCACGATGGCGGTGGCCATCGACCTGCTGGGCACGACGCACCACACTCTGCGTCGCCTGGAGTCGGCGGTCGACTTCGCCGGTGAGCGGCCCTCGGGCAATCAGCGGCGCTACTCGGTGCGCGACCTCGAGGCGCTGAGCGCGCTGTGCGAGCTCCACGACCGGGGGCTGTCGCCCCAGAGCGTCGCCACCGTCCAGCGCGAGCTCGGGCTCTCGCTGGCCCCGGGCCGCGCGCGCCGGCCCGGTCCGGGCGCCGGGTAGCGCGGGTGCCGGCTCGCTACGCTGCGGGCCGGTGAAGCTCACCCTCGACCTCCACGACGTCTACAACCGCGGCGAGGAGATCGACCGGGCGCTGCGCGCGGTCATCGACGAGGCCCTCGAGAAGAAGGTCCGACTCGTCGAGATCATCCCGGGCAAGGGCAGCGGCCAGCTGAAGAAGCGGGTCCTGCGCTTCCTCGACCAGCCCGACGTCAAGCCCCTCTATCACCGGGTGGAGAAGGACTCGAGGAACTTCGGGCGGATCTTCGTCCACTTCCGCTTCTAGGGCGCGAGGATCGCCCGGAACCGGCGGGCGGCGAGCCAGAGCCCGGCGAGCCCCAGGGCGACCAGGTAGCCGGCGCGCAGGATCATCAGGGCGTCGAACTGGCCGGTCGCGAGGCCCCGCAGCAGGGCCGCCGCCTGGTACAGGGGCGAGACTGAGACGATCGCCCCGAGCCACCGCGGGTACAGGGTGATCGGGAAGAACGTCCCCGAGAAGAGGAAGAGGGGCAGCTGGACGAGGGTCACCACGTCGAAGTCCTGCCAGCTGCGCACGTAGGTGCACCCCGCCAGCCCGACGCAGGTGAAGGCCAGGCTGGCGAGCAGCGCGCCGGGCCAGCACAGGACGACCCACCAGCTGGTGGCGTCGCCGAGCAGCACCATGCACACGATGAACGACGCCGCGTAGAGGGCGGCGCGCGAGAGCGCCCACCACACCTCGCCCAGGGCCACGTCGGTCACGTCGAGTGGCGTCGAGAGGACGGCGTCGTAGGTGTGCGAGATCTTGAGGCGGAAGAACGGGTTGAAGATCGAGTCGATCACCGCGCCGTTCATCGCCGAGGTCGCGAGCATCCCCGGCGCGACGAAGGTCGCGTAGCTGACGCGCTGGCCGCCCACGGGAAGCGTCCCCACGAGGTGGTTCAGCCCGATGCCGATCGAGAGCAGGTAGAAGAGCGGCTCGAAGAAGCCCGAGACGAACATCAGCCACTGCGAGCGGTACGCGAAGAAGTTGCGCTCGAAGATGTGGATCGACCGGCGCGAGCCGAAGGCCGGCAGGACGCGGGTCGCCATCAGTCCACCAGCCGCCGACGCATCGTCACCCGGCCCCAGGCGATCCCCGCGAGGGCGATCGCGCCGAGCACGGCGACGTGGGCGAGCTGGGCCGGGAGCGCCCCCTGGCCGAAGGCCGCGGCGCGCACCAGGGCGACGCCGTGGTACAGCGGGACCAGCTGGATGATCGGGCGCAGGTAGCCGGGGTAGGACGAGATCGGGTAAAAGGTCGCCGAGAAGAGGAACATGGGCACGAAGGCGAAGCGGTAGATCATCGTGAAGGAGGCGTCGCTCTCGACCCGGGCGGCGTAGGCCGTCAGCGGCGCCGCGAAGGCCAGCGTGATGAGGGCGCCGATGAGGGGCAGCGTGAGGCCCCACCAGGACTGGACGGCGCCGAAGGCCGCGATGATCGCCGTGTAGACGACTCCGGTGGCGAACGAGCGGGTCACGACCCAGCTGAGCTTGCCGTAGAGGATGTCGCGGGGCTCGAGCGGGGTGGCCGCGGCGGCGTGGTACACCCGGATCCACTTCACCGAGGCCAGCACCGGCCACAGGGACTCGCCCTCGCCGAGCTGGAACGTCGTGGTGGCGAGCAGGCTCGGGGCGATGTAGTGGAGGTAGCTCTGGCCCGCGACGAGGCCGTGGTGGCGGGCGACGAGGTGGCCCACGCCCACGCCCATCGAGGCGAGGTAGAAGATCGGGAAGAGCACCGAGCTCACCACCGACCCGCGCCAGGTCTGGGCGTAGAAGGTCGCGTGGTACCACCAGCTGCGCCGCCAGCGCGCCCAGCCGAGCTCGGGGGCGACGGCCGTCATCAGTCCACCAGCGTGCGCCCGGTGAGGCGCAGAAAGACGTCCTCGAGAGAGCTGCGCCGCACCAGGGCGCTCACCGGGGCGAGGCCGGCCCCGTGGACCCCCCGCAGCGCGTCGTCGCCGTCGTCCACGTAGAGCAGCACCCGGTCGGGCAGCACCTCGACGCGCTCGGCGTGGGAGGCGAGGGCGTCGTGCAGCTCGTCGTGGGTGTCGGTGCCGAAGCGCAGCTCGACGACCTCGCGGCTCGAGTGGCGCTCGATGAGCTCGCGGGGCGCCCCCTCGGCCACGATCGTGCCGCTGTCCATCACGACGAGCCGGTCGCAGAGCTGCTCGGCCTCGTCCATGTAGTGGGTGGTGATGATCAGGGTGACGCCCTCGCGCTTGAGCCGGTAGAGGCGCTCCCAGAGGAGGTGACGCGCCTGGGGGTCGAGCCCCGTGGTGGGCTCGTCGAGGATCAGCAGCTCGGGGCGGTTCACGAGCGCGCGGGCGATGGTGAGCCGGCGCTTCATCCCGCCCGAGAGGTCGTCGACCTTGCTGTCGGCGCGCTCGGAGAGCCGGGCGAACTCGAGCAGCTCGTCGGCACGCTCGCGCAGGACCCGGCGCGGGAGGTCGAAGTAGCGGCCGTACATCTCGATGTTGAGCCGCACCGAGAGCTCGAGCTCGAGCGAGTCGTCCTGGGGGACGACCCCGATCCGCCCACGGATCTCGGGCCCGTGGGCGCGCGGGTCCAGTCCGAAGATCGACAGCGTCCCCGCCGTCGGCTGGGAGACGGCCGAGACCATCCGCATCGTGCTGGTCTTGCCGGCGCCGTTGGGGCCGAGGAAGCCGAAGCTCTCGCCGCGCCCGATCGCGAAGTCCACCCCGCGTACGGCCTCGAACGAGCCGAAGCGCTTGACGAGGCCCTGGGCCTCGAGAACGATGTCGCGCGCGCCGTCCTGCGCCGTCACGTCTGCCTCCCCGGGGTCGTCGACATCGCCGACGGGTCCGGAGACGACGCTACGCCCACGTCGTGACACCCCGGGTCGGCGACGTCTAACGCTAGGCCGCTCGCCGCGCTCGCGCGCGCCGGCTGGGTTGCGATCGTGTGACGGTGGGTTCTGGCGCGACGGGCCCGAACCGTGACCTAGCCTCAAGTGACACCGTCGTGGAGGTCGCCATGCCCGAGGTCCCGTCTCATCGAACCGAGGTCTTCGCGGTCGCCGACCGCTTCGTCGACGACTGGTGCGACCTGCACCCGATCGCCGCGACGTACTTCGGCGTCCCGGGCCACGACGCCGAGCTCGACGACTTCTCGCCGGCGGGAACGGACCGCTCGATCGAGCTCGTCGAGGCGGCCCTCGAGGCCCTCGCGGCGCTCGAGCCGGACGACGACGACGACCGCCTGGCCCTCGCGGTGGCGACCGAGCGGATGGCGAGCGGACGCGACCTCGATCGCGCCGGCGAGTCCGCGCGCGCCTTCGGGGTCATCTCGTCGCCGGCGATCGAGATCCGCCAGGTCTTCGAGATGATGTCGACCGACGACGCCGAGGGCGCCGACGCGGTGCGCGCACGCTTGGAGGCGGTGCCGCTCGCGCTCGCGCGCTGGCGCGAGACCCTCGAGGCGCAGATGTCCACGCGCCAGTGCGCGGCGCGGCGTCACGCGCTCGGCGTCGCGGCCCAGATGCGCGAGGTCGCCGACGTCGGCTTCCCCGAGGTCGCCGCACGTGCGGCCCGGGCGGCCGGGGTCGATCCCGCGGGGCTCGAGGGTGCCGCCGCGGTGGCCGGGCGCGCCTTCAACGAGCTCGCGGGCTGGCTCGAGGGGACCTACGCGCCCGTCGCGGAGGAGTCCCCCTACGTCGGGCGCGAGCGCTACGCCCGGTGGGTCCGCCACTACACGGGCCTGGAGCTCGACCTCGAGGAGACCTACGCGTGGGGCTGGGAGGAGCTGACTCGCATCAACGCGCGCATGGACGGCCTCGCCGAGGTGCTCGCGCCGGGGGCCGCCTCACTGGTCGAGGTCGCCGAGCGTCTCGACCACGACCCCCGCTACGTGGTGCGCGGGACCGACGAGCTGCTCGCGCGCCTGCGCGCCTTCACCGACGCCACGGTGGAGCGGCTCGCCGGGCGAGAGTTCACCATCGACGAGCGGATCCGATTCTGCGACGTGCGCCTCGCCCCCGAGGGGTCGGCCGCCGCGCCCTACTACCTGCCCCCGAGCGAGGACCTGTCGCGCCCGGGCACGACCTGGTTCCCGACCCTCGGCAAGGAGGAGTTCGCCTGGTGGCGCCAGGTCACGACCTGGTACCACGAGGCCGTCCCGGGCCACCACCTCGAAGAGGGCACCATCGTGCTCAACGCCCACCGGCTCACCCGCTACCAGCGCCTCATGGCGTGGAACAGCGGCTGGGGGGAGGGCTGGGCCCTCTACGCCGAACGACTGATGGAGGAGCTGGGCGGCTTCGAGGAGCCGGCCTACGAGATGGGCTACCTCATGAGCCAGGCCCTGCGGGCGGCGCGGGTCGTGGTGGACATCGGGCTGCACCTGCAGCTGCGCGCGCCCGCGGACTTCGGTCGCCTGGAGGGGCTGGGCGACGTCGGAGGAGCATCGTGGACGCCCGAGATGGCCGTCGCGACCCTCGTCGAGCGCGCCCTCGAGCCGCCGGATTTCGCCCAGAGCGAGGTCGAGCGCTACCTCGCGATCCCCGGCCAGGCGATCAGCTACAAGGTGGGTGAGCGCGAGTGGGTCGGGGCGCGCGAGGAGATGCGCGCCGCCCGCGGCGACGGCTTCACCCTGCGTGGCTTCCACGATCGCGCGCTGGCCCTCGGGCCGATCGGCCTGGGCGCCTTCCGCGAGGCGCTGCGGCGGGGTTAGTCCCGACCGCGCGCGCCGACCAGGCGCACGTTACGCGCCTCGCGCCCGCGGGGCCCGCGGGCCTCGTCGAAGCGGATCCGCTGGCCCCTCGCGAGGGCGCGCTGGCCCGTGCCGGCGATCTGGGAGCGGTGCACGAAGAGGTCGTCGCCCGACTCGTCGGCGGCGAAGCCGTAGCCCCGCGCGCCGTTGTAGTTCGTGATGACGGCCTCACGTGTGCCCGACGGTGACGCGCTCGGGCGCGGCGTGTCGCGCACCGCGCGCTCGCGCCGGGCCTGCGGGGCCGACGCGCGACGCTCGACGCGTGCGCGCGGCGACGACGGCGCCCCAGAGGGCGTGCGCGGCGTCGGGGTCACCGACCCGGTGGCGGCCTTCGGGGCGGTCGCGCCGGGCTCGAGGCCGAGGGAGCGCTGGATCTTGCGCACGTGGGCCGAGGTCTCGGGCGTCACGAGCGAGACCACGACGCCCGGCGCGCCGGCGCGCCCGGTACGCCCGGAACGGTGGACGTAGTCCGCGCTCTGGGTGGGCGGGTCGAAGTGGACGACGGCCGGCAGGGCCTCGACGTGGATGCCGCGGGCGGCGACGTCGGTGGCCACGAGGGCGCGGACCCGGCCGCCGGACATGTCCTTCAGCGCGCGGTCGCGCTGACCCTGGCTGCGCCCGCCGTGCAGCGCCACGGCGCTCACGCCGCGGTCGTTGAGCTGGCGCGCGAGCCGGTCGGCGCCGTGCTTGGTGCGGGTGAAGACGATGGCGCGCTCGTGCTCGTCGAGGAGCCGGACCGTCGCGTCCACGCGCTCGGCGTGGCCCACCGAGACGAAGTGGTGGTCGACCGGGACCTCCGCCACCGGGCCGACGACGTCGTGGCGCGCGGCGTCACGGGTGAAACTCGACACGAGCGAGGCGACCTCGGGACCCATCGTCGCCGAGAAGAGCATCGTCTGAGGACCGGTGGCCACCTGGCCGAGGATCCGGCGCACGGCCGGGAGGAAGCCCATGTCGGCCATGCGGTCGGCCTCGTCGACGACGACCGTCTCGACGTCGCCGAGCGAGAGGGTGCCCTGGGCGAGGAGGTCCTCGAGGCGGCCGGGACAGGCGACCACGACGTCCACCCCGTGCGCGAGCGCCTTGCGGGCCGCGCCGTAGGGGGTGCCGCCGTAGACGCTGAGCACCCGGCGCGGGTCGCGCACGAGGGCCGCCAGCTCGCGCTGGACCTGGGCCGCGAGCTCGCGGGTGGGCGTGAGCACCAGGGCGCGCGGGCGGCGGGCCCGGGCCGGGGTGAGCCGGGCGAGCAGGGCGAGGCCGAAGGCCAGGGTCTTGCCCGAGCCCGTCGCGGCCTGGCCGACCACGTCGCGCCCGGCGAGGGCGTCGGGCAGGGCGGCGGCCTGGATGGGGAAGGCGTCGACGATCCCGCGTGAGGCGAGTCGCGTGACGAGCTCGGCGGGCACGCCGAGGTCGGCGAAGGTGGTGGTCATGGTTCTCCTCAGGGTTGCGTGAAACCAACCCGAGGGATCCGAATCGGTCTCCGCCGCGGTCGCGGCGAGATGAGTAGGACCACCCTACCAGGCGCGCGACCGATCCCCGCCCGCCCGGGAGCGGGGTTGTGACGTTGGCCCCTAGGGGGGAGGGGGACGCCTCCTTAGCGTGAGGTGCGGCGGTGCGCCCGAGTGCTCCGCACCGCGTGAGAGTGAGGTGCCCATGGGTGACCTGAAGACCATGAAGAGCGAGAAGCGCCTGCCGGAGGTGAGCCTCAGCTGGCCGTCGTGGCGGTGGTTCGACGACGTGTTCCGCGACGTCGACTGGCGTCCGGCGTTCCGCGTCGAGGAGTTCCAAGAGGGCGGCCAGATGGTGGTGCGCGCCGAGCTTCCGGGCATCGACCCGGACAAGGACGTCACGGTCGAGGTCGTCGACGGCGACCTCGTCATCACCGCCGAGAAGCGCCACCACGAGGAGACGAACGAGCGCCACGTCCACCGCAGCGAGTTCCGCTACGGCATGCTGACGCGCAGCGTCGCCCTCCCCGAGGGCGTCGACGCGTCCAAGATCGAGGCGACCTACAAGGACGGGATCCTCGAGGTCCGCACGCCGATGCCCGAGACCCACAAAGAGGACGGCGCCGCGAGGAAGATCGCCATCCGCCGCGGGTGACGCGCAGGCCGGTGCCGGTCGCCGCCGGCCGACCCGGGTGAGAGTATCGAGCCGTGAGCGTCGAGTGGGCGAGCCTCGCCGAGTTGCGCGCGCGCACGAGCGCGAAGTGGCGCCGCTACGGCGAGGACGTCCTGCCCCTGTGGGTGGCCGAGATGGACGCGCGTCTGGCGCCTCCGGTGCGCGAGGCCCTCGAGGGGGTGCTCGCGCGCGGTGACACGGGCTACCCGTGGGGCTCCGGCTACGCCGACGCGTACCGGGGCTTCGCGCGGGCGCGCTGGGGCTGGGACGGCCCGGGGCCCGACGCGATGACCCTCGTGCCCGACGTGATGCACGGCGTCGCCGAGGCGCTGGCCCTGCTCGGGGGCCCCGGTGACCCGGTCGTGGTAACCCCTCCCGTCTATCCCCCCTTCTTCGCGGTGGCGGCGCGGGCGCGCCGGCCGGTCCTCGAGGCGCCGCTCGACGCCCGGGGCCGGATCGACCCCGCGACCCTGGAGCCGGCCCTCGTCCGGGCCGCGGCGACGAGCCCGCGGGCGGTGCTCGTGCTCTCGAACCCCCACAACCCCACCGGCACCGTCCCCACGCTCGAGGAGCTCGCCCTTGTGGCGGCGCTCGCGCGACGCCACGGGGTGAGCGTCGTCTCGGACGAGATCCACTCGCCGCTCGTGCTTCCCGGGGCGCGCTTCACCCCCTACCTCTCGCTCGAGGGCACCGCCGAGGACCTGGCCGTCGTCTCGGCGTCGAAGGGGTGGAACCTCGCCGGGCTGAAGGCGGCCCTCCTGCTCGCCGGACCCGCCCGGGCGACGGACCTCGCCCGGATGGACGAGAGCGTGGCCCACGGCGCGGGTCACGTCGCCGCGATCGCCCACGCGACGGCCCTCGCCTCGGGCGGGCCGTGGCTCGACGGACTGCTCGACGCGCTCGACGAGAACCGGCGACTGCTCGGTGAGCTCCTGGCCGAGCGCTTGCCCGAGGTCGGCTACCACGTGCCCGAGGGCACCTACCTCGCGTGGCTCGACTGCGCGGCGCTCGGGCTCGAGGACCCGGGTGGCTTCTTCCTCGAGGCGGCCCGCGTGGCGCTCAGCCCGGGGGCGGACTTCGGCACCGGCGGGTCGAGCGCGGTGCGCCTCAACTTCGCGACCTCCCCCTCGATCCTCACCGAAGCGCTCGAGCGGATGGCCGGGGCCCTGGCGCGCCGGCGCTGAGACCGGGCAAGTCAGCGGGTCGGCGCGGGCGCGGGGTGGGGCTCGCGAACGCCCGTGGGGAGCGTCGCCTCGACCACGGTGCCGATGCCGGGGGTCGAGCGAAGGACGACGACCCCCCCGAGGAGTCGCGCGCGCTCGCGCATCCCGACCAGCCCGAGCGACGCGCCGCCGGTCGCGGGTGCGGCGTGGGGGTCGAAGCCGCGGCCGTCGTCCACGACCCGCAGGTGCAGGTCCTCCTCGCCGAAGTCGAGGACCACGTCGACGTGGTGGGCGCCGGCGTGGCGCTGGGCGTTGCGCAGGGACTCCTGGACGATGCGGAACGCGCCCAGCTCGACCTCGGGGGCGAGCCGGGCCGGGCCGCCGTGGACGGCCAGGCCGATCGTGGCCTCGCCCTGGTCGTCGAACTCGGCCACGAGGCTCGAGAGCGCGGGCACGAGCCCGAGCTGGTCGAGCGCGGGCGGGCGCAGGTCGCGCGCGAGCGAGCGCAGTCGCGTCGCCGCCTCGAGCGCCTGGTTGCGCGTGCGCTCGAGCTCGCCGGCCATCTTCTCGGTGACGCCCTCGTGGTGGGCGAGCAGCTCGAGGCGCCGGGCGAGGTGCAAGAAGAGCTGGAGCGGCTCGTCGTGGAGCTCGCGCGCGAGTCGTCGGCGCTGATCCTCCTCCAGGTCGACGATCTGGCGGGCGAAGAGCCGCGCCCGCCGCTCCTCGCTGCGCTCCTCGGTCACGTCCTCGAAGCTGAGTTGGCGACGGCGCTCGTCGCTGTCGAAGGGCATGTCGACGAGGTCCAACCGATAGTCGTGGCCGTTGGCGAGCGTGAGGACCCGTCCGGACAGGTCCGCCGACTCCACGTCGGGGCCGAGGACGCGCGCCAACGGCTGGCCGGTGACCGGTCCGAAGAGGGCGATCGCCGCGGGGTTGGCGTCGCTCACGCGCTCGTCCTCGTCGAGCACGACGATGGGCGAGCGGGTCGACTCGAAGAGACGGTGGTACCCGGCCTCGACCGCCAGCGCGCGCGCGTTGGTCGAGTCGATGCGGGCCTGGGTCGTGCGCTCGGTCTCGACGCGCCGGCCGAAGACGACCGCCACCACCACGATGACCGCGAAGTTGAGCAGGTCGTCGCCCGGGTGGCCCTCGCTGTGGGGCAGGAGCAGGTCGGGCAGCCACAGGACGAGCGACCAGGCCGTGGTGCCGAGCGAGCCCGGGAGGCCGTAGCGCAGGGCGGCGTAGCCGATCGGCACGACCAGGATCGCGACCGGCAGTCCGGAGGGGAGCACGCCGCTCGCCAGGTCGGGGTGGACGTCGAGGAAGTAGTGCAGCGCCACGATCGCGAGCACGGTCCCCTGGATGATCCAGAACGGCCCGTCGGCGAGCGGCGGGCGTACCAGTCGGTCGACGAGGCCACGCGGTCGCGGCCCGTCGGGGGGTTCAGTCGGTGCGTCCATGGTCCGAGGAGCTCACGAGCCGGTGGCGGATGGCGTGGGCGACGGCCTCGGTGCGCGAGGCGACGCCCAGCTTGGCGAGGATGTTCGAGACGTAGCCCTCGACCGTGCGGGTCCCGAGGGACATCTCGGTGGCGATCTGCTTGTTGGAGCGACCCTGGGCGAGGAGCTGGAGCACGCTGGTCTCGCGCGGCGTGAGCCCCCCCACCGAGGTCGGCGCCGTCTCGCGCCGGCGTACGAGCCGCTGGGAGACCTGGCGGTCGAGGACGAAGACGCCGTCGTGGACGGCGCGCACGGCGTCGACCAGCTCCTTCGCGCTGGCCGTCTTGAGCAGGTACCCCGCGACGCCGACCTCGAGGGCCTCGGCCACGTAGGCGTAGTCGTCGTAGGCGCTGAGCACGAGGACCTTGGTCGAGGGGAACTGGGCGAGCAGCGCACGCGAGAGCTCCAGCCCGCTCATCGCGGGCAGGTTCACGTCGACCAGGGCGACGTCGGGCGAGAGGGCGGCCACCGCCTCGAGGGCCTCCTCGCCCGAGCCGGCCATGCCCACCACGGCCACGGCGTCGTCCTGGGAGAGGAGCTCGCGGGTCCCCTCGCGCACCAGGGCGTGGTCGTCGACGATGAGGACGCGGATGGGGTCGGGTCCCGGGTGGCCCGTCTCGTCCTCGGTGGCGTCCACGCTCACCTCCCCACTGTGGCACACCCTACGGGTACGTGTGCGTAGTTCTACGGTATCAACCCGCCATGGGGCCCCTCCGGCGGCCCCGTGGGGACGCCGGAGGGGCGATTTGAGCCTGATTCCTGGGGCGTGGGACTTTAGTCCCTTTCTGCCCGCGGTGATTGATGGTGGTGGTGCAGGCGTGGTACTACGTACACAGGTAAGTGGAACCACGGTGATACGGACGTGGCCACACGTTGGAAGGGGCGCGATGGCACTTGTCACCGAGAACGAGTCGAGGTCGGGCTTCCCGCACAGCCACCAGGTCGACCCGATCCCCGTGGCCATCCGGACCCGGCCCCCGGCCGACCCCGAGGCCACGGGCCGCTTCGCCGCGACCGACCCGCCCCGGGGACTCGACGTCGCTCGCCTGAAGCGGGTCGGGGGCATCCTGCGCGACCGCCGCCTGCAGTTCTTCCTCATCCTGCCCAACCAGATCATCTTCTGGCTCGTCATCGCGATCGGGATCGTCGGCACCGTGGTGCCGGGCCTCAACTTCGCCACCGCCATCACCTGGTACCTGTGGTTCTGCCTGGTCTTCGTGATGATGGTGGTGGTCGGGCGGGCCTGGTGCGCCATGTGCCCCTTCGGCGGCTTCGGCGAGTGGATCCAGCGGCGCAGCTTCTTCAAGCGCACCACCAAGAGCCTGGGCCTCGGGATCAAGATGCCCGAGCGGGTCGCCCAGTACGGCTTCTTGCTCTCGGTCGGGGCGTTCCTGGTGCTCACCTGGATCGAGGAGTTCTTCAACATCGCCGGGCCGGGCAACCCGATGGCCACGAGCTTCATGGTGCTCGGCATCGTCGGCACGGCGGTCGTCTTCTTCCTCACCTTCGAGCGGCGCACGTTCTG
>JAKBNI010000058.1 GCA_021831125.1 Actinomycetes bacterium
AGTGCGCGGGGAGGACCGCGACGTCGTCGGGCAGGGGCAGGACGCGCTCGTGGAGGGAGCGGTAGAGGTGGCGGGCGTAGGCCTCGGCCTCGTCGGCGAGGTCGGGCCGCCCGACGCTCTCCAAGAACAGGGTGTCGCCGGTGAAGACGGCGGCCCGCCCGAGCTGGTACATGGTGGAGCCCTCGGTGTGGCCGGGCACGCTCACCGAGGCGACCGCGAGGTCGACCCCGGGCACGAGCTCGATCGCCTGGCCGTCACGGATCGGGGTGAAGTCGAAGGCGAAGGGGTCGCCGGGGTTCAGCCAGAGCTCGGCGCCGGCCGCGGCCGCCAACGCCCGAGCCCCGCTCAGGTGGTCGGCGTGCAGGTGGGTGTCGAGCACGTGGGTGACCCGCCAGCCGTGGCGCGCCGCGATCGCCCGGTAGCGCTCGGTCGCGAGCGAGGGGTCGATGACGACGCACCTCTCGCCGGCGCCCACGACGTAGGAGAGGCAGCCCTTGCCCCGGCGGCGCACCTGGACGACGGTGGCGCCGGCGATAGCCCCCTCGACCTCGTCGTAGGTGGAGGACCAGGCGCCCATGCCGCCCTCGAGCACCGAGGCGCTCCACCCCGCGTCACGCAGCAGCGTCGCGCCCGCGCTCGCCCGGGCGCCCATCGCGCACACGACGACGACCTCGTCGGCCCCGGGCAGCTCCGCGAGGCGCGCCCCGAGCTCGCCCAGGGGCACGTTGAGCGCCCCGGGGAAGGCCCAGGCCGCCACCTCGTCGGGCTCGCGGACGTCGAGGACGAGGAGCGAGGGGTCCTCCAGGCGGGCGGCCAGCGCCTCGCCGGAGATCAGAGACAACCGCGACACACCCCCAGCCTACGGCGAGGCCGGCCGGCCCGAGCCCCTCAGAGCCGATCCAGCCACTCCGGCCACTCCCAGCCCTCGGGCACCCGGTAGGCGAAGGGCTCGAGCCCGAGCCACCACCGGTACCCCGCGTGGAACCAGGCCGCCTCGCTCGTCTCGGCGAAGGCCACGTCCACGAGCGACACCGTGGCCGTCGCCCCCGTGGCGAGCCGGCACCGGGCCGCGAGGCCCCGCTCCGCCGCGCCCTCGATCTCGACCGCCACGACCTCGAGCGCGAGCCCGAGGAGGGTGGCCGAGCGGTCGACCTCGAGGACCTCGTCGAAGTAGACGGCGAACGAGCCCAGGCTCTCGAGGTGGTCGTAGGTGTCGACGGTCACCACCGCGACCAGCCGGTCGAGACGGCTGCGCTCGTCGGCTCGCACGACCCGACGCTAGGTCGGGCGCCGCGGTGCCGTGGCCTGTCTACCTCCTGGTAGATCACGGCCAATTTGTCACAAGAGTGGTCCCGCAGACGGGGTCAAGGTCAAATGGCAGTCCCAACGGGATTTGAACCCGTGCCTCCACCTTGAGAGGGTGATGTCCTAGGCCGCTAGACGATGGGACCGTGAGCCCGTCAACGATACCGGTATCGCCGACGGATTCGCTCGGGGGCAAGGATTCGAACCCTGAATAACTGGACCAGAACCAGTTGTGTTGCCAATTACACCACCCCCGAAGGGCCCGACCATCCTATCGGAGAGCGCGGGGCCACCCCGAGGCTCAGCCGCGCAGCGGCGTGCGCGCCGTCCACTCGCTCAGCCTCTGGTAGCCGACGAACCGGGCGACGCCCACCTCGAGGGTCTCTTTCAGGTAGTACCTCCAGAGCCCGTAGTGCGCCGTCGGGGAGTCGGCGACCGGGCTCGGGTACGGGGTGAGACCGAAGTCCGAGGCGATGGCCATGGCCCGGTACTCGTGGAAGGGGTCGGTCACCGTGAGGACCGACCTGAGGCCCCGCCTCGCGAGCGCCGGCGCCACGCTCTCGACGTTCTGCCAGGTGTCGACGCCCCCGCCGACGATGACCCGGTCCCTGGGGACGCCGTGGCGCTCGAGGAAGGTGGCCGAGACCCCGGCCTCGGTGTAGACGTCGCCGGGCTGGCGACTCCCGGTGACGGCCACGTATCCGGCCCGCCCCGCGCGGTAGAGGGCGAGGGCCACCTCGAGCCGGTCGGTGAGCTCGAGCGAGGGGGTCCCGTTGTCCTCGGTCGTGCCAAAGACGAGGATCGCCGCGGCGTCGGCGCTCGCGTGCTCCCGTCCCCGCAGCCAGATCTGGACGAAGGTGACCGAGAAGTAGCCGACCGCGACGAGCAGCGCCGCCGCGGCGAGGCGCGCGACGAGCCTGAGGGGCCCGAGGATCACGCCCGGGCGAGGGCCGCGGCGAGCCGGGCGCGCGTGCGCTCGCGCCCGAGCAGGGCCATCGACTCGAAGAGCGGCGGCCCGACGAGCCGGCCGGTCACCGCGCAGCGGATCGGGGCCTGGGCCTTGCGCAGGGTGAGCCCGAGGGACCCGGCGAGCTCGAGGGTCGTGGCGTGCAGCGCCTCGGCGGTGAAGCCCTCGAGGGCGCCGTAGGCGCCGGCGGCCGCCTCGAGGACGGCGCGGCCCAGGGGGTCCCGGCGGACCGCCTGGTCGAAGGCGGCCTCGTCGTGGGCGGGCGCGTCGAGGAAGAAGAAGTCGACCATGGCCGGCACCTCGTCGAGGCGGGCGACCCGCTCCTGGATGAGGGGGACCAGGCGCGAGAAGAGGTCGGCGTCGTAGTGGTCCTCGTCCCAGGCCGGGCGGTACCCGCTCGGGCGCCAGGGCACCTCGCCCGGGTCGACCCAGGGCCGGCAGAGCTCGGCGAAACCCTCGGGCGAGAGGGCCCGGACGTAGGCGCCGTTGAAAGCGGTCAGCTTCCTCACGTCGAAGAAGGCCGGGGAGTGGGCGACGTCCTCGAGGCGGAACTGCTCGACGACCGTGGCCATGTCGACGATCTCGTCCTCCCCGCGCGGGCTCCAGCCGAGGAGGGCCAGGTAGTTGAGGACGGCGCCGACGAGGTAGCCCTGGTCGCGGTACATCTCGAGGGCGACAGGGTCGCGGCGCTTGGAGAGCTTCTTTCGCTGCTCGTTCACGAGCAGGGGCAGGTGGGCGAAGACCGGCGGGGGCACCTCGAGACCGGTGGCGGCGTTGAGGGCCGACCAGAGCAGCATCTGCTTGGGGGCGTTCGCCAGGTGCTCCTCGCCGCGCACCACGTGGGTGATGCGGTCGTCGCGGTCGTCGACGACGTTGGCGAGCGCGTAGAGCGCCTCGCCCGACGAGCGCGCCACGACGAAGTCGTCGATCGCGCTCGCCTGGAAGGCGACCTCGCCGCGCACGAGGTCGGGCACGACGATCACGCCCTCGTCGGGGGTGCGCAGGCGCAGGGCCGTCCTCGCCGAGCGCGCGAGCCCCCGCTCCCGGCAGAAGCCGTCGTAGCCCGGGGGGGCGCCCGCGCCCTTGCGGGCGTCGACCTCGGCGGGGGTGCAGTCGCAGTAGTAGAGGGAGCCGGCGGCGCGCAGCGCCTCCAAGGCCGCGGCGTGAGACGGGGCGTTCTCGCTCTGGCGGAAGGGCCCGGTGTAGTCGAGGCCGAGCCAGGCCATCGCGGCGTAGATCGCCTCGACCCACTCCTCGCGGTTGCGCTCGGGGTCGGTGTCCTCGACGCGCAGGATGAAGACGCCCTCGGGGTCCTGCTTCGCGAGGATCCAGTTGAAGAGGGCCGTGCGCGCCGTGCCGACGTGGAAGTACCCCGTCGGCGAGGGCGCGAGGCGCACCCGGACCGGCACTACTCGACCGAGATGGCGCCGTTGGGGCAGCTGGCGACGGCCTGGTGGAGCCGCTCGTCGAACTCCGGGCCGGGGTTCTCGTCGAGGACGTAGAGGAACCCGTCGTCGCGGACCTCGAAGACCTCGGGGGCGATGCCCATGCACACCGCGTTCGACGTGCACAGGTCGAAGTCGACCTTGACCCTCACGGGACCTCCTTTTCCCCCCATCGTACCGGGGCGCCCCCTCGCCGCCGGGGTCGTGCGTAGGCTCGCCGCAGAGGGGAGGGCCATGGAGGAGCGCCTGATCGGATCGCTGCGGGTCTCGGTCGTGGGGGTCGGCTGCAACAACTTCGGCCGGCGCCTCGACCAGGCCGCCACCGACGCCGTCGTCCACGCCGCGCTCGAGGCCGGCGTGACCCTCTTCGACACCGCCGACGTCTACGGCGACACCCTCTCGGAGGTGATGCTCGGGCGGGCCCTCGGCGCGCGACGCGACGAGGCGGTCGTGGCGACCAAGTTCGGCATGCCGATCGACGACGCGCGCTACGGCGCCGCCCCCGACTACGTGAGGCGCGCCTGCGAGGACTCGCTCGCGCGCCTTCGCACCGACCGGATCGACCTCTACCAGCTCCACTACCCCGACGAGACGGTCCCGATCGCCGACACCCTCGGGGCGCTCGGCGAGCTCGTCGAGGCGGGCAAGGTGCGCGAGGTGGGGTGCTCGAACTTCACCGCCGCCCAGCTGCGCGAGGCGAGGGCCGCCGCCGGCTCGGGCCCGGCCTTCGCCTCGGTCCAGAACCAGTACTCGCTGCTCGAGCGCTCCCCCGAGCGCGACGGGGTGCTCGAGGCCTGCGACGAGCTCGGGGTCGCCTTCCTCCCCTTCTACCCCCTCGCGAACGGCCTGCTCACGGGCAAGGTCCGCCCCGGCGCTCCCCTGCCCGAGGGGTCGCGCCTCGCGGCTATGCCGGCCGAGCGGGCCGCCCACTGGCACAGCCCCGAGCTCTTGGAGAGGGTCGGGGAGCTCCTCGAGCTCGCCGAGGGCGAGGGGATGGGCCTGCTCACCCTCGCCGTCTCGTGGCTGCTCGACCACCCCGAGGTCGCCTCGGTGATCGCCGGCGCCTCGAGCCCCGAGCAGGTGCGCGCGAACGCCGCGGCCGCAGTCTCCCTGCGCCCGGCGCTGCGCGCCGCGCTGGACTCGCTCACCGCCCCGGACTGACGCCCTAGAGCCAGCCGATCCGCGACAGGGGCCAGTAGCGCACGAAGACCTTGCCGACGATCGACGAGCGCGGCACGAACCCCCAGTAGCGGCTGTCGCAGGAGTTGGGGTGGTTGTCGCCGAGCACGTAGTAGTCGCCCTTCGGCACCACGGTCGTGGGGATCGGCCGGCCCAGGGGCTCGTTGTGGGGCCAGTCCTGCTGCAGGAGCTTGTCGTTCACGTAGATACGGTTCCCGATCGAGGCGATGGTGTCGCCCGGGAGGGCCACGACCCGCTTCACCAGATCGGGGACGGTGTCCCCGCAGGCCGTCGCCACGGCGCCGGGGGACTTGAAGACGATCACGTCGCCGATGTTGATGGTGCCGAAGTCGACGCTGAGCTTGTCGACGATCACCCGGTCGCCGATCTGCAGGGTCGGCTCCATCGAGCCCGAGGGGATGAAGTAGGACTCGAAGGCGAAGGTGCGCACGAGGATCGAGGCGAGCAGCGCCACGACGAGGGCGGCGAGCCAGTGGCGCAGTCCCCGACGGCGCCACCACGCCTCCGGCGCCGGGGCGTGCTCGGGCGCGGGCGGGACCTCGGACATCTCGTCAGTCTCCCACCCCGGCCGCGGCGCGCGCCGACCGGCGGGTCACGGCGGTCGGGGAATCCCCTGAGACCTAGGAGGCCTTGACCGCCGCCACGATCTTGGTGAGGGTGTCCTTCGCGTCGCCGAAGACGAGGGTCGTCTTGGGGTTGTAGAGGAGCTCGTTGTCGATGCCGGCGAATCCCGGGCGCATCGAGCGCTTCATGAAGATGACGTTCTCCGCGGCGTCGGCGTGGATGATCGGCATGCCGTAGATCGGCGAGGCCGGGTCGTCGGTGGCGGCCGGGTTCACCGTGTCGTTCGCCCCGACCACGATCGCGACGTCGGCGGTCGTCAGCTCGGAGTTGGCCTCGTCCATCTCGATCAGGTCGTCGTAGGGGACGTTGGCCTCGGCCAGCAGCACGTTCATGTGCCCGGGCATGCGCCCGGCGACCGGGTGGATCGCGTAGAAGACCTCGACGCCCTTCTTCTCGAGGTTCTCCGCCAGCTCGCGCAGGACGTTCTGGGCCTGGGCGACGGCGAGGCCGTAGCCGGGGATGAAGACGACCCGGCTGGCGAAGCCCAGCATCACCGCCACGTCCTCGGGGCTGCCCGAGCGCACGCTGCGCTGCTCGGCGCCGGCCCCGGTACCGGCCGTCACGACCGAGCCGAAGGCCGAGAAGAGGATGTTGGGCAGGCTGCGGCCCATGGCCTTGCTCATGAGCATCGTGAGAAGCGTCCCCGAGGCGCCGACCAGGGTGCCCGCCACGATGAGCAGGTTCGAGCCCAGCGTGAAGCCCGAGGCCGCCACCGCGAGGCCGGTGAAGGAGTTGAGCAGCGAGATCAGCACCGGCACGTCGGCCCCGCCGATCGGCAGGACGAAGGCGATCCCGAGCACGAAGGCCACCACGAGCAGCACCCAGAGCAGGGCCGTCGAGCTCGTCACCAGGGTGATCACGATCACCGCGAGGGCCGCCAGGCCCACCAGGGCGTTGATGAACTGCTGACCGGCGTAGGTGATGGGCCGGCCGGTCATGAGCTCTTGGAGCTTGGCGAAGGCGATCGCCGAGCCCGAGAACGAGACGGTGCCGATGAGGACCCCGAGCAGCACCTCGAGGACCACGTAGGTGGCGGGCTTGGTGGACTTGATGTGGATGAACTCGGTGAGCGACACGAGACAGGCCGCGCCACCGCCCACGCCGTTGAAGATCGCGACGAGCTGGGGCATCGCCGTCATCTGGACGAATCGGGCCGTGGGCACCGCGACGACGAGCCCGACGGCCATGCCGAGCAGGATCAACAGCACGTGGTGCAGGGGGTGGCCGTCGACGCGGTTGAAGAAGGTCGCCACCACGGCGAGCAGCATGCCGGCGGCGGCGATGACGTTGCCCATCCGGGCCCGCTTGGGGCTGCCGAGCCCCTTCAGGGCGAGGATGAAGGTCAGCGCCGCGACGAGGTAGAGCAGGTCGATCAGGGTGCCGCGGCTCACGAGTCAGCCCCCTTCGCGCCGTCGGCGTCGGCCTTCGCGCCGGGCTTCGCGCGCGGCGTGCGGGGCTTGAACATCTCGAGCATCCGGTCGGTGACGACGAAGCCGCCGACCACGTTGAGCGTCGCCAGGATGACCGCGAGGAAGCCCAGCACCTCCTCGGCGTTGGTGTTGGCCGCCCCCAGGATGAGCATCGAGCCCACGAGGATCACCCCGTGGATGGCGTTCGAGCCCGACATCAGGGGCGTGTGCAGGATGCTCGGGACCTTCGAGATGATCTCGATGCCCACGAACACGCTGAGCACGAACACGGTCGCGTACTGCAACAGCACGTTGGTCACTTCGACTCCTCCGCGTCGGCGGGCTCGGTGGGGGCGGGGGCGACGGGCACGGCCTCGACCCCGAGGGCCTCGGCGGTGGGCCGGTGGTGGACCCGCCCGCCCGAGGTGAGGGTGGTGCCCGCGACGACCTCGTCGGCCCAGTCGGGGGCCACCTCGCCGTGCCCGTAGAGGGCGAGGAGCTTCACCACGTTGTTGGCGTACATCGTGCTGGCGTGACGGCCCATGGCGGCGGGCGGGTTGGAGAGCCCGACGACGCTCACCCCGTGGTGGTCGACGACCTCGCCGGCGACGGTGAGCTCGCAGTTGCCCCCGCCGTCGGCGGCCATGTCGACGATGAGCGAGCCGTCGGCCATCGCCTCGACCATGGCGGTCGTGAGCAGGATCGGCGCCTTGCGCCCCGGGACGGCGGCCGTCGTGATGATGACGTCGGCCGCGGCGACCTCGTCGACGAGGGCCGCCTGCTGGCGGGCCTTCTCCTCGTCGGTGAGCTCGCGGGCGTAGCCGCCGGCGGCGTCGGCCGTCACCCCGAGGTCGACGAAGGTGGCCCCGGCCGACTCGGCCTCCTCTTTCGCGGCCGAGCGCACGTCGTAGGCGCGCACCCGCGCGCCGAGGCGCTTGGCGGTGGCGATCGCCTGCAGGCCGGCCACCCCGACGCCCATCACGAGGACCTTCGCCGGGCGGATCGTGCCGGCGGCGGTCGTGAGGAGGGGGAAGAACCGGTCGAGGTGGTGGGCGGCCTCGAGCGCCGAGCGGTAGCCCGAGACGGTCGCCTGGCTCGAGAGCGCGTCCATGTACTGGGCCCGCGAGATGCGCGGCACGAGGTCGAAGCTCGCCACGGTGATCCGGCGTTCGACGAGCGCGCGCACCACGTCGAGGGCGAGCAGCGGCGAGAGGAAGGAGAGGTGCATCGAGCCCTCGGGGAGACGGGCGACCTCCTCGAGGGTCGGGGGGTTGACCCGCACGGTCACCTCGCCGTCGGGCCGGTCGGTGACCTCGGCGCCGACCTCGCGGTAGGCGTCGTCGCTGAAGTGCGACCGCACCCCCGCCCCGCGTTCGACCTCGACCGACCATCCGTCCTTGATCAGGGACTTCACGGCCTCCGGGGTGAGCCCCACGCGGGTCTCGCCGGCGCGCGACTCCGCCACCAGGGAAATCTTCATCCCCTCGTTCTATCAGGGCGGCTTCGGGGCCCCGATGTGACCAAAGTCTCTGTTGGGCCTAGGTCCCCTCGAGGACGAGCGCGGCCAGCGCCTCGGGCGCCTCGTAGGGGACCCAGTGGCCCACGCCCTCGAGGCGGTGGTAGGAGAAGCCGCTCGCGCAGTAGCGCCCCGAGTCGCGCATCTGGGCCTCGGCGAGGGCCGGGTCTGCGCTCGACCAGACCCCCACGACCGGCACCGCGACGGGCTCGAGCACCGGGGCGGGGCGGACGAAGGCGTCGGGGGGCAGGTTCGCCCGGTACCAGAGGAGGTGGGTCGAGATCTGGCCGTCGCGCTCGAGTTCGGCCACGACCTCGTCGGCCCGGGGGTGGGCGAACCAGCGGCGCAGCACGGCGTAGTCGTCCTGGCGCAGCACGGCCTCGCCGAGCCCCTCGAACTGGAAGAGCAGGGTGTACCAGCTGCGCCGCAGCTGCTCGAAGCCCCCCGAGCGAAAGGCCGTGGGGTGGCCCACCGAGATGGCGACGAGTGAGTCCACGAGGTCGGGCCGGTAGGTCGCCACCACCCAGGCGAGCGCCGCGCCCCAGTCGTGGCCGACGAGCGTGACCGGCCCGGCGTCGGCCGCCTCGACGAGGGCCACGACGTCGGCGACGAGCTCGGCCATGGCGTAGCGCTCGACCTCGCTGGGCTTGGCCGAGCGGCCACAGCCGCGCAGGTCCGGCGCGAGAGAGCGCCGCCCGGCCGCGACGAGCCGGTCGCAGACCCCGTCCCACAGGGCCCCGGTGTCGGGCCAGCCGTGCAGGAGGAGCACGGGCGGCCCCTCGCCGCGGTCGCGCACGAACAGCGCGCCGGCGCCACCCTCGACCACGTACTCCACGCGTGTCACGCTACGAGACTAAGAAGGCCCCATGGCGAACTTCACCGCGACCGTCGACTCACCCGTCGGACGCTTCGGCGTCCAAGGCACCGAGGCCGGCGTCACCCAGGTCCTCTTGCCCTCGGACCGGCCGCGCGCGAGCGCGGGCCGGGCCCCGGCCCCGGTCGCCGAGGCGGCCCGCCAGCTCACCGAGTACCTGGCCGGGCGGCGGCGGGCCTTCGACCTCGACCTCGCCGAGGTCGAGGCGACCGACTTCCAGCGCGACGTCTGGGCGGCGCTCGAGGAGATCCCCTACGGCGAGGTGCGCACCTACGCCGAGGTCGCCGCGGCGGTGGGCCGGCCCCTCGCGGCCAGGGCCGTCGGCAACGCCAACCACGACAACCCCTGGCCGGTCGTGGTGCCCTGCCACCGGGTCGTCGCCGCGAACGGCCTCGGCGGCTACGGCGGCGGCGACGCGGTGAAGCGCTACCTGCTCTCGGTGGAGGGCGTCTCGCGCTGAAGGGCGCCGTAGCGGCGCAGGGCGCGCACCGCGGTCCACCACAGCGCGAAGGCGATGGGCAGCTCCACGACGAGCAGCGCCGCCGAGCTCGCGAGGTCTCCCGGGGAGGCCGTCGTGACGTCGAACCAGGCGTCGATCACGTACAGCGCGCCGGTCGCCGACGCCGCCAGGGCCAGTAGGCCGGGCCGTCGGCGCCACGCGAAGTAGGCCGTCGCGAGCAGCATCGAGATCTCGATCACGTCGAGCCCGACCCAGGCGAGGGTCCAGTGGTGGGCCTCGTAGCGCGTGGGCAGGCGCAGCCCGAGCACGATCGTCCAGGCGACCTCGGCGACCGCCCCGATCGCCAGGGCGAGGATCACCCGCCCGCGCAGGTCGCGCGGGGCGCGCAACCTAGCGCCCGGCCGCGACCGGGTCGTCGAGCGCCGCGCGCATCGCGGCGACGGCCGCGGCGAACTCGTCCATCGAGCCGTCGAGCACCCCGAGCAGCTCGGCCATGCGCCCGTCGGTGCGGTCCTCGGCGGCGGCCTTGGTCGCGCGCAGCTCGTCGGTCACCTCGGGCACGTCGTCCTCGGAGAACCCGTGCAGGGCGAAGTTGTCCGCGCCCTCTAAGTAGCTCGCGGCCGCCGGGGAGAGCCCGAGCGCCCGCACGGCCTCGAGGTGCACGCCCCCGCGCAGCTCGCGCAGCACGACGGCGCCGAGGTAGCCCCGGTGCAGGGGCTCGACGGGGTCGGCGATCGCGAGGTAGCCCTCGGCGAGGGGCGCCTCGCCGGCGCGCGCGCCCTCGGCGACCCGGCGCGCGCCCGCGCCCACGAGCTCGAGGGCCGCGGGGTCGAGCCCGCCGAAGGTCCGCTCGGCGAAGTCGTAGGCGGCGTCGAGGTAGTCGCGCGCCGTCTCGAGGGGGGCCCGCCGGGCCCGGGGGGCGGCGTAGATGCCCTCGATCGCCGCGGGCGAGAAGAAGGCGAAGACCTCCAGCACGCGCGCGGGCTCGACGTCGCCCATCACCCCGGCGCGCCCCAGGCCGTAGAACTCGAAGGCGTTGAGCCCGATCTCGTGGGCCCGCTCGCGCGTGCCGGGGTCGAAGTAGAAGGCGGCCCCGATGGTCTGGATCGGGGCGGCGAGGGCGCGGGCGAGCTCGAGGGAGTCCATGGCGAGAGCCTAGGAGACTGTTGAACAATCCTCGTCTCGCTGGTCCCGGGCACCCAGACTGGAGAGGTGCAAGGCACCTCTGATCCCAACCGTGAGTTGATGGACGCCGCGGCGCTGTGCCGTCAGCTCGTCCC
>JAKBNI010000003.1 GCA_021831125.1 Actinomycetes bacterium
ACCGCGGGATCGACCCCCCCGGGTGGCTGACTCCCACCCTCTTCGCGCCAACTCTTCGGTTCAGCCATCTCCGGGCACGCACCTCGGAACATGAGCCCTCACAGCGCGTTGTTCAACAGGCTCCTAGCGACGGTTCTCGCCGTAGCGTTGGGCGATGGGAGCGGGGCGGGGGCTCGCGCGACTCGAGGGATTCGCCGTCGAGGTTCGCCACAGCGAGGGTGCGCGGGCACGCGCGAGGGTCGCCGCCGGCCTCGTGGTCGGTGCGCGCGAGTACGTCGGCACCCTGTGCGGGGGTTCCGACCCGACGTGGCGGTCGTCGTGGCCGACGAGCGTGACTGGGTGAGCCGCACGCCCTACGGGCTGCCGTACTTCAACGACGACCCCGGTCAGATCCGCCCGGGGGTCGTGGTGACGTCGGCGGGACCGGGGGAGTACTGGCGAGAGATGGGGAGGCGATCCGCGAGGCCACGCCGCGCGGCTACCGGCGGCTCCTCGCGACCTACCCCGACGGCTCGAGGGGCCTCGACCTCCAACCCTTCTTCGACCTCGTGGTGGTCCACGAGCTGGGCCACGCCTTCGAGGTCCTCGGGGGCATGCGACTGGCGACCTACTGGCTCGGGGAGGTCTTCGCCAACGTCGCGCTGTGCGCGTGCGTGGCCGCGCGCCCCGGCGTCGCGCGACACGCTCGCCGTCTTGCCCTCGGTCGGCGCGGGCAGTCGACGGCTCGCCCAGCGCACGCGCGCCGAGGGCTTCAGCTCCCTCGCCGACCTCGAGGCCCACTACACGGGCGGCGAGACCCCGATGAGCCCGGTCAACTACGTGTGGTACCAGTACCGATGGCTCGACCTGGCCGCCCGGATGCTCGAGCGCGAGGGTGACGGGGTCGTGACGCGCGTCTGGGACCACTTGCGCGACCGGGCCGAGGGGGGCCCGGCCGTCTCGGGCCCTTCGCTCGCCCGGGACCTCTCGCGCGCGGTGAGCCCGGTCCTCGGGCGGGCCGTCGAGCGCTGGCGCTGAGCGTCGCCGACGGCGTGCGCCGCAGCTGACTGAGCCGAACCCGCCCGCCGGTGCGCAGCACCGCGCGGCGGTAGATCCGCGCGGCGTAGACGGCGACGACGGCGGTGGACCCCACGCTCACGATCACCGAGGCGAGGAACTGCCACCACGCCACCTGCCCGAATCCGACCAGGGCCACCATGGCGAAGGGCGCCGTCGGGGGCAGGTAGGCGAGGACCTTGACGAGGGCCGAGGGGTCGCCCGAGCTCACCCCGACGAGCGAGACGATGTAGCCGAGGATGAGTGGCAGCGAGAGGGGCAGGGCCATGCTCTGGACCTGGTCCTGGCGCTCGCCGAGCGAGCCCGCCGCGGCGTAGACCCAGCTGTAGAACGCGTAGCCGAGCACGAGCCACACGAGCGTCGCGGCGGCGACGAGCGGAGCGGCGCCGTGGACGAAGCTCGAGCCCACCACCCGACCCAAGAGGAGGGCGAAGACCACGAGCGCGGCTGCCTGGGCCATGGCGACCGACCCGATGCCGAGGACCTTGCCCGAGAGCAGCTGGAGGGGTCGCACCGTGGCGAGCAGGACCTCGACCACCCGGCTGGCCTTCTCCTCCATGACCCCCATGAGGGTCCAGGTGAGGTACTGGGTGAGGACGATGAAGTTGAGGATGACCCCGAGGAGGGCCGTCGTCTCCGAGGCGGTCGTCGGCTTCTTCGCGGGGTGGAGACTCACCACGGGCAGGGCCTTGGCCCCGGCGATGATGGCCACCTGGCTCGCGGTGAGCCCGGCGCGCGCGTAGGCGCCCTGGGCGCCGAGGCCGAGCGACAGCTCGCGCACGAAGGTGGCCCGGGCCGAGGTGTCGGTGGACGCGAGGGCCTTGTCGACGAGGATCGAGTGGGTCGAATCGACCACGACGTCGAGGGTGCCGGCGCGAAGCGCCGTCCGCGCCGCCTTGAGGCTGGGCTCGTCGACGAGGCGGATCGTCAGCCCGACGCGGTGGGCGAGGACGCGCAGCCCGTCCTCGAGGGCGCTCGAGGGCCGTACGACCCCCACGGTGGCTCGCGGAGTGCTCGTCGTGCGCAACGTCGGGATGACGATGATGGCGGCGATGGCGAGGAAGAGCAGCGCGGTGACGACCCGGAACACCCGACCGCGGAGTCGCTCGCGGATCTCACGTCCGGCGACGAGGCCGGTGGCCCCAAAGGGGTTGGGTCGATCGCTCGGGAGCCGGGACGCGCCCGGTCGCGCGTGGGCGCGTCGCCGGTGGCGCCACAGGCGAGCGGCGCCGGCCACGACCAGTACCGCGAGGACGACCCAGGCCGGCCTCACGCGCCGACCGACTCACGGAAGACCTCGGAGAGGCGTCGCCGCTCGAAGTCGAACTTGGTGACCCGTCCGGCGGCGCGCGCCGCGTCGAGCACGGCGTCGCTCGGGGCACCTTCGAGCACCAGGCGGACCTCGCCCCCCTTGACCTCCGAGACGCTCACCCCGGGGAGGCCCGAGGCCCAGGCCCCGTCGCGGTCGCCCTCCACCCGCACGGCGAGCCGGCGCGCACCGGCGGTGGTGAGGGCGTCGACGGTCCCGCTCGCGACGAGTCGGCCGCGGTCGATGATCGTGACCGATTCGCACAGGTCCTCGACCTGGTCGAGCTGGTGGCTGGAGAAGAGCACGCATCGACCCTGTCGGGCCTCGTCCACGAGGACCTGGCCGATCACGTCGATGCCCGTCGGGTCCAGACCGGCCAGGGGCTCGTCGAGGATCAGCACCTCGGGGTCGTGCACCAGGGCCGCGGCGAGCTGGACGCGCTGCTGGTTTCCGTGAGAGAGCGACTCCACCTTGTCGCCGGCCCGGTCGGCCACTTCGAGCCGCTCGAGCCAGCGCGCGGTGGCCGCCGCGGCGTCGCGCGCGCTCATACCGTGGAGCCGGCCGAGGTAGGTGAGCTCCTCGGCGATCAGCATGCTCGGGTACAGTCCGCGCTCTTCGGGCATGTACCCGAAGCGGCGGCGCTCCTCGGGTCCGATCGGACGACCGCCCCAGTGCACCGAGCCGGCGTCGAGGTCGGTGAGCCCGAAGATGGCGCGCATCGTGGTGGTCTTGCCGGCGCCGTTGGGGCCGAGGAAGCCCACCACCTGACCCGAAGGGACCGTGAAGGAGAGGTCGTCGAGGGCCGTGAGGTCGCCGAAGCGTCGGGTCAGGCCCTCGAGCTCGAGGGCGCCGGGGGCCGGGGTGGGTTCGATCCCTCTGTGCTAGCACGGACCGCGCGCGCTGGCCGGTGACGTCGGTCCTGGTCGGCCCGGCGCGGCCCGCTCAGAACCGCCATCCGGCGGCGTAGGGCGTCACCCAGAGCGCGACCAGGAGCCCGGTCACGAGGCTGGTCGCGAGGACCCACTGTCGGGCGGAGGCGCCGCGGACCTGGCGTCGGGTGCGGCGGGCCCAGTCCCGCGGCGCCAGGCTGAGGGTCTCGGCGAGGTGGCCGAGCACGTGGATGGCCGTGACGCCGAACCAGGCGATGAAGACCAGCCGGTGCCACTGCAGCAGCTGGGGACGCAGGGAGACCGGCGCCCCCACGACCAGGGCGACCCCGGTGGCGAAGAGGGCGACGGTGAGGACGACGAGGACGGGCCCGAGCAGGCGCAGCAGGGCCGGAGGGGGGCCCCGGCGCCGGTACGAGGGGTTGCCCGTGTAGTAGCGCGCGAAGCGCCAGCTGGTCGAGGCGATCTTGGCGAACACCGGCGGGATGAGGAGGAGCCCGACGAAGACGTGCCAGTGGAGCAGGGAGTGGACGCTCAGGATCGTGAGGCCCTCGACGAAGAGCAACGAGAAGAGGACGACCGCCATGCCGGCGGTCAGCCGCTCGTTGCCCTCGACCGAGGTTCGCCGTGCCGCGCGGGGTCGGGCGTGCTTGGGGGCGGCGCGACTCGCGGTGCGGCCGCGGTCGGCGGGAACCGGTCGAGACGGCCAGGCGTTCGCCCTGGGGGCCGGGGCACGATCCACTGAGACGGTGTAGCGCACGTACCTAAGTGACGGCTAAGAGCGGGCCGGGGGACCGTGGCGCGCCGAGATCCTGTGGGGGCGAGAGGGAGTTCTTAGCCGGCCGGACCGGTGGCCCTTAGCGCGGCCTTACCCGAGGTCGGTAGAAACGGCTCGGGCCGAGTGATGCTGGAGGCGGCGGTGGATGTGCGGTGGGAGAGGCGGGTGGCGTTCGCGCTCGCCGCGGCGGCGACGCTCGCGTCGGTCGCGGTGACCGGCCTCGGAGGGGCCGGGCCCGCGGGCGCGGCCCGCGCGCTGCGCCCGCTGCCGGCCCCCGCCAACATCACGCCGTTCACCGCGCGCTACCCCGGGGGGCTCGGCGTCTACCGGCCCGTAGGACGACGGGTCGACGGCCACCCGGCCCTCTTCGTGACCTGGCTGCGGCTGCCCGGGAACCCCTCGTTGGTGGCCGGGGTCGCATGGATGGACACCCATCTGCTCAGCGCGCAGCTCTACTCGGGCTCCCTGAGCCCCGGCGGGCTGTTCTGGCACCGCACCGCGCCGGTGACCCCGGGCGCGGCCCGGACCCTCGTCGCCGCGTTCAACGGAGGGTTCCTGATGAAGGACGCCCACGGCGGTTACCTCTCCGAGGGGCACCTCGTCGCCCCCCTGGTGCGCGGCGGCGCGTCGCTCGTCATCTACCGCAACGGATCGGCCACCGTGGGCGCGTGGGGCGTCGACGTCGGGATGACCCCCCAGGTCGTCGCCGTGCGTCAGAACCTGACGCTGCTCGTCAACCACTCGAGGCCCGTGCCCGGCCTCGTGGCGAGCGACGTGTCTCGCTGGGGCTCGTCGCTCAACAACGTGGTCGACACCCCGCGCTCGGGCCTCGGGGTGACCAGGGACGGGGCGCTCGTCTACGTGGAGGGGCCGATGAGCATCGTCGACCTGGCGCGGGTCTTGGTGCGCGCGGGGGCCGTGCGCGCGATGGCCCTTGACATGAACCCCTTCTGGACGATCTTCGCCTACTACACCCCCGCCAGCCCGACGGGACCCGCCACTCCGGCCAACGGGCACCGGTTGAACTCGACCATGGTCCAGTCGCCCGACCGGTTCTTCCAGGTGAGCTACGCGCGCGACTTCGTCACGATGTCGGCGGCCGGGTAGGCGTCCTAGAGCCGCTCGAGCGCGAGGGCCATGCCGAAGCCCATGAGCGCCGCGCCCGTCACCGCGTCGAGGGTCCGGCGCACCCGACGTCGGCTGAGGAACCGTCCGAGACGGGCCATCCCGGCCGAGACCCCCCACAGGTAGGCGAGGGTCAAGACGGCGTGGCTCCAGGCGAAGGCCAGCAGCCACGTCGGTGCGGCGCCGGGGCGCAGGAACGGGGGCAGGACCGCGAGGTAGAAGACGAGCACCTTGGGGTTGGTGGCGTTGGTCACGAAGCCCTGGCGCCATCCCCGCCACGCCGTGGATGGCCCCGCGGCGGGCTGGCCCGCGAGGGATGCCGGGTAGTCGCCCCGGCGCGCGCTACGCCAGGCACGGATCCCCAGGGTGAAGAGGTAGGCGGCCCCGGCGATGCGCAGCACGGCGAAGGCGACGGTGGAGTCGCGCAGGAGGGTCCCGAGCCCCGCGGCGGCCGCCGCGCCCTGGAGGACGCACGCGGTCGCGACGCCGAGCGAGGACCATCGACCCGCGCGGGCGCCGCCGAGCAGCGAAGAGCGGGTCACGACCGCCAGGTCCGGCCCGGGCACGACTACGACCACCGCGGCGAGGGCGAGGAACGCGGCGTAACTCGACCAGCCCACGGGGCGAGGGTAGCGGGTGGGCCCGGCGGGGTCGGTCCGCGACCTTTCGCGCGGGCTCTGACGTAGCGTCACGGGATGCCCCGAACGCGCCTCAGCCGACGAGGTCTCCTCCAGGGGGCGCTCGGCGCTGCGGGCGCGCTCGTGCTCGGCGGACGTGGGGCGCTCGCGGCGGGGGCCGCGTCGGAGCGTGAAACCGGGGTGCCCTGGGGCCGCCTCGCCGCCGGACTCGACGGCCGGCTCATCCGCCCGGGCCAGGCCCGCTACCCCCAGGCCGCCCTCCTCTACAACTCGCGCTTCGCGAGCCTGCGACCGGCGGCGGTCGCGGTGTGTCGAGGGTCGGACGACGTCGCGCGCTGCCTCGAGTTCACCCGGGCCCACAGGGTCCCCTTCGCGATGCGTTCGGGGGGCCACAGCTACGGGGGCTACTCGAGCTCCCCGGGGCTCGTCGTCGACGTGAGCGCGCTCGCCACGGTGGAGGTCGACCCCCGTCGGCGTACCGCGAAGGTCGGAGCGGGCGCGCAGCTCATCGACCTCTACGACGCCGTCGCTCGCCACGGCCTGGTCGTGCCGGGCGGGACGTGCCCGACCGTGGGGGTCGCGGGTCTCGCGCAGGGTGGGGGCGTCGGGGTCCTCGCCCGTCGCTACGGGCTGACGTGCGACCACGTGATCGCAGCGCGCGCCGTCACCGCGGCGGGGGACCAGATCGCCGTCGGGCCCGACGCGCACGCGGACCTGTGGTGGGCGCTGCGTGGCGGGGGCGGCGGCAACTTCGCCGCGGTGACGTCCTTCCGGCTCTCCCTGGAGCCGGCACCTCCCCTCGCGCTCTTCTCCCTGCAGTACCCGTGGGCCCGGGCGGCCGCGGTCCTCGAGGGGTGGCAGCAGTGGATCGCGACCGAGCCCGACGAGACCTGGTCGAACTGCCAGCTCTTCTCCGAGGGCACCGCGGGCCTGCTCGTCCAGGTGAACGGCGTCTACTGCGGCACGCCCGCCGAGCTGGGGCGGCGGCTGGCCCGGCTCTCGCGCTACGTCGGGCCGCCCGGGTCGTCGTTCGTCGCCGGGGACGACTACCTCGAGGCGATGAAGGTCGAGGCGGGGTGCGCGAGCCTGACGGTCGCCGCGTGCCATACGGCGGGTGAGTGGCCCGGTGGCACGCTCGGACACGCGGCCTACGCGGCCAAGTCGTCCTACGTCGGTGCGCCCGAGGACCTCGGTCGTACCGCCCAGTGGGCGGCGGCCGTCGAGCGCCTCGCCCGGGACGCGCCCTACCTCGGGGGCGGACTCGCCTTCGACGGTTACGGAGGGGCCGTCAACCGGGTCGCGAGCGACGCGACCGCCTTCGTCCACCGTGACAAGGTGGCCGGCGTGCAGGCCACGTACTCCTGGGGGTCGGGCTCGTCACCGGGCGAGGTGGCCGCCGGCGCTCGGTGGCTGCGGTGGCTCGGGGCCGAGGTCATCGACCCCGCCGAGGGCGCCTACGTGAACTACATCGACCCCACCCTCACCGACTGGGCCCGCGCGTACTACGGAGCGAACCTCGCTCGCCTGTCGAGGGTGAAGGCCCGTTACGACCCCACCGACCGGTTCCGGTTCGCCCAGTCGATCCCCTTGCCCGCGCGGGGCTAGGCGATGTTGAGTCCGTGTGACCGGAGCGAGGTGAGCAGGTCGGCGTGCCCCTGCGAGAGGCTCCAGCACTCGGCGCGCAGTCCGGCGGCCCGGGCCGCCTCGACATTCTCGTGGGTGTCGTCGATGAACAGCACCTCGGGACCCACGGCGCCGAGGCGCTCGAGGACGGCCTCGAAGAAGCGACCGCTGGGCTTGGCGTGACCCACCTCGTAGGAGTAGAAGCTGCGCTCGAAGAGTCGGTCGTAGCCCAGGGCGTCGCGCATGTAGGCCGAGCGGTGCATCTCCTGATTGGTCGCCAGGTGCACACCGAGCCCCCGCGCGCGCAGCGCGCCGACGAGGGCGACGGACGTGTCGTCGACTCGCAGGTCGCACCACACGTCGTGGAAGAACCGCTCGGCGGGGACCGCCACGCCGAAGAGCTCGAGGTGGCGCGCGAGCAAGGGGAGGTAGTCGATCGCGGCCTCGAGGCAGGGCCACTCCTCTCGCCACGTGAGCTCGAGGAACTCCTCGGTGCGCTCCCCGAGATAGGGGCGGACCCGTTCTCGCCACCCTCCGGGTAGCTCCTGGAGGACGCCGTCGGCGTCGAACAGAACGTGACCGATCGTCATGGCGCGATGCTAGAAGGGCGCGCGGCCCCGCCCAGGACCGGGACGATGGTCCCGCGGGGGACCACGTCGGGGGCAAACCTTCACGGAGAGTTCACCCGCGGTTTACCGGGGCCACTGCGCGTTCTACGACCCTCCCGCGAGACTCGGGTCATGGACGACCTCTTGCCTCCGACCAACGAGAGCCCCACCGACGTCGCCCCCGCCGAGACACCGGCGGTGGTGCGCTCGGCCATCGACCTGCTCAACGAGGCGCCGACGGGCCGCTTCCACCGTCGGGCGGTCCTGGTCTCGGGAATGGGCTTTTTCACCGACGCCTACGACCTCTTCGTCATCTCGACGGTCGCCTCGCTCGTCAAGACCCAGTGGGGCCTCACCACGACCGAGGCCAGCTGGGTGACCGGCTCGGCGATCCTCGGCGCGTTCGTCGGTGCGTTTGTGTTCGGTCGCCTCGCCGACGTCTTCGGTCGCAAGACCACCTACGTGACCGTCGCCGCCATCATGATCGTCGGTGCCCTGGCCTCCGCCGCGGCGCCGTCGTTCCTCTGGCTCGTCGTGGCGCGCTTCGTCCTCGGGTTGGGCATCGGCGGCGACTATCCGGTGTCGGCCGTCTTGATGAGTGAGTACTCGAACCGCAGGGACCGGGGCAGGCTGGTGGGCCTGGTCTTCTCGATGCAGGCGCTCGGGCTCATCGTCGGGCCCCTGGTGGCGCTGGTGCTGCTGTCGGTCGGCCTCGCGGACGCGGCCGTCTGGCGCCTGCTGCTCGCGCTGGGCGCCGTGCCCGCGGCCGCCGTGATCTACCTGCGCGGGCGGATGCCCGAGTCGCCCCGCTTCGTCCACCACGTGAAGGGCGAGCACGAGGCCGCGGCCCGTTCGCTGGTCGACTTCGCCCAGGGCGAGATCGTGGCCGACGGCCCGGTCGCGACCGCGGCGAGCGCCCGGGTCACGTGGCGCCAGTTCATCTCGAGCGGCTCGACCTGGCGGCTCATCCTCGGAACCGCGGGCGCCTGGTTCCTCTTCGACTACGCCTACTACGGCAATACCCTCTCGCTGCCGGTGATCTTGTCGCGGGTGGCCCCGACGGGCACCTTGAAGGTCGACCTGCTCTGGTCGCTCGCGATGTTCGTCGTGTTCGCGGTGCCCGGGTACCTCCTGGCGGTGGCGCGCATGGACCGAATCGGCCACCGCCGCCTGCAGTACGTCGGCTTCGCGGTCATGGTGGTGTGCTTCGCCGTCCTGGCGGCCGTCCCGGTGCTGACGACGGCCATCGTGCCCTTCGTGCTCATCTTCGGGGTGAGCTACTTCTTCGTCGAGTTCGGACCCAACACCACGACCTTCGTCCTGCCCTCGGAGGTCTTTCCGGTCAGTCAGCGCACGACCGGTCACGGCATCGCCGCCGGCATCGGCAAGCTCGGCGCCTTCGTGGGGGTCTTCATGGTGCCCTCGCTCGACTCCAGCCTGGGGCTGCGTGGCATGCTGGCGGTCGCGGCCGGAGCAGCCGTGCTGGGGCTCGCGGTAACCCGGCTGCTGCCCGAGACCAAGGGCCGCACGCTCGAGGAGATCGCCGGGGACGGCGCGGCGTAGGCTCACCGCCATGGGGCTGCGGGTCCAGAACGTCTCCTTCGACTGCTCGGACCCGGCGGCGCTCGCGCGCTTCTGGTCCGAGGCCCTGGGCTGGCGGATCACCTACGAGGAAGACGAGGAGATCGTGCTGGAGCCGCCCGCGGGGTCGGCCGAGGAGGGCGTCGTCCCCGACATCCTGTTCCTGCCCGTGCCCGAGGGCAAGGTGGTGAAGAACCGCGTGCACCTCGACCTGCGCCCGGTCGACCAGGCCCACGAGGTGGGCCGGCTCGAGGCGCTCGGGGCCCAGCGCGTCGACGTCGGTCAGGACGACTCGGTCACCTGGGTCGTGATGGCCGACCCCGAAGGCAACGAGTTCTGCGTGCTGCGGGCCCGCGCCCCCGGGGAGGCCTAGGGCCGCAGGAACTCGAGGTTGACCCAGATCGCCTCGACCGGCTCGTCACCGATGTTGGCGAGGCGGTGGGGCCGGCTGGAGTCGAAGGAGATCGAGTCGCCCGCGCGCAGCACGTGGGTGTGGAAGCCGAGGGTGACCTCAAGGGTGCCCTTCATGACGAAGCCGTACTCGGTGCCCACGTGGCGAATCAGTCGCTCGTCGAGCGTCGAGCTGCCCCCGACCTCGTAGCGCACGAACATGAAGTCGGTCTTGTCGTGGCGGGCGGTGAGCGACTCCCAGGTGACCCCGGAGTCGAGCACCAGCACGCGGCGCTCGTCGGGGTGCACCACGGGCGAGTCCCCGTTCTCGGCGCCCGGCTCGACGCTGCGCGCCGTGGCGGCCCCGTCGCGCCACTCGTTCCGCGAGGCGTCGGTACCCGCGGCGTGGTCACGGGGCGGGTCGCCGGCGGCGAACAGCTCGTCGAGGGAGAGGTCGAGGGCCGCGCAGATCGAGTAGAAGGTCGCCACCGACGGCTGGGCCTTGCCGGTCTCGAGCTGGGAAATGAACGACGCCGAGACGTCGAGGTCGCGGGCGAACTGGCGAAGGGAGATACCGAGCGCCTCTCGCCGGGCCCGGAGCCGGGCCCCCACGACGCCCGAGGCCAGGCGGTTCGTCGGGGTAAGGGGGGCCTTCGCGCCGTTGCGCGCGCGGCCGTTGCGCGAGGGGGTCTCGGACGGGGCCGGCCGATTCGAGGGCTGGGTGGCGGATCTCTTCGTTGTCGCCATCTCCGACCCTTCCTCACTCGTGCGCCCGCGACCGCTCACACTACCGGCGCCCGTCATCCCCCCAGCTTGGTGGCGAGGTGCTCCCACTCGCGGCTGAAGCGGTACGAGTGGCGAGCCGGCGGCTGGGGCGCCTGGACTTCGATCCAGCGCACCAGTTCCTCCCCGCGGTTCTCGAAGCCGTGGTCGGCCCCCACGCCGCACCAGAGGACGTCCCCGGGGCCGAAGTCGATCTCCTCCCCGTCGACCAGGGCGTGGACCCGACCGAGCAAGAAGACGTAGGCCTCCTCGAAGGGGTGGTCGTGGGGGTGGGCGATCGCGGTGGGCTGATAGTCGACCATGAACATGGTGTGAAGTTGGGCGCCGGTGTTCTGGTCGAGGAGCATCTTGACCCCGATCCCGCTGTAGGCGAGCAGCGCCGTGGCCATCGACGGCGAGACGGTGGGCGCGTTGACGTCGGAGCCACCAGCGAGGCGGCGTAGGTCCATCGAGGAGGCGTCGAAGCGTACGGCGTTGCGGTTGCGCGGGTCGCGCATGTCGGGCACGACGGGCTCGGCACCGGTGAGGGCCTCGCGGGTGAAGAAGGTGTCGCGACGCCGGCCGTCGTCGATCTCGCCGGGGGCGACCATGTGGAGCCACCGGGCCGGTCCCCCTACCGCCGCCACGGCGTAGACCTCTCCGACGGGCAGCACCATGCAGTGGTCGGGCCCGAGGTGGGTCACCCGGCCGAGGGTGGTCACCGCAAGTGTCCCGGAGAGGACGTAGACGCTCGTCTCGTGGGAGTGCACGACGGCGTCGATCGACCCGCCGGCCTCGAGCTGGCCCACGCTCAGCGTGAGGTGCGCCGAACCGCTGTGGCGGCTGAAGAGGACCTGGCGTCGGTAGCCCGAGGAGTGGTCGGCGTACTCGCGTGGGACTTCGGCCTGGTGGTCGTCGATGCGGGCGGTGGCGTACACGGCTACTTCCGGAGCCAGCCGCCGTCGACGGCGAGGTTCACGCCGTTAACGCCCTGGTTGTCGAGGAGAAACACCACCGCGTCGACGATCTCGCCCATCGTCACCAGGCGGCCCAGTGGGGTGCGGCTCACGATCCCGGAGTTGTCCTTGTCCTCCCAGTACGGGCTGTCGCCGACGATTCCCGGGTGGACCGCGTTGACGCGCACCGGGGCGAGCTCGCACGAGAGGGAGTGGACCATGCCCACGACGCCGCCGTTCACCGTGGACACGGTGGTCGAGCCCGGGTAGGGGCGCTCCAGGGCCAGGCCGCCGAAGAGCACGACCGACGCCTCGGGACCGAAGCGGTCGAGGAGCTGGTGAATGGCCTCGGTGTAGCCAACGAGTTTGAGGGTGACCAGGCGAAGAGCGCGCTCGACCGAGTACTCCTTGATCGAGTTGGCGTCGCGCTCGATGGCCCCGATGACGAGGTCGTCGACGTGGGGTACCCCGGCCAGCGCCGAGCCGAGGGCCGCCGGCTCCGAGAGGTCCAGGGCGAGCGGGTGGCTGTCCCCTCCGACCTCGGCGACCGCGCGCCGGGCGCTCTCCATGGTGCGTCCCGAGAGGTACACCGTCGACCCCTGGGCGACGAGCGACTTCACGAGCTCTTTGCCGATGCCCTGGGTCCCCCCGAGCACGACGGCGACGCGCCCCGACCTGTCTCTGGCCATCCGATCCCCCCAACGTTCAGTGAAGTTGAACATATCGCACCGTGATGGCCGTTGGCGAGGGGAGGCCCGGGCGGGCAAGGGGCCCAATCGGTGCGGCGCGAGGAGGGGTGGTCGGGCCGACCCGGCACGCCGGGAGGGTCGTGCGTGCAGTAATCATTGACAGCACTTAACACGGTGCTACGCTGCGCGCCACACCACTTCTGGGGGAGGGGACGTGACTGGTCCGGTCAATTCTCGTGGGGAGTCGCTCGAGCACGGGCGACCCGTCGTCATCCGACACGCCACCGTCGTCACCATGGACGGCCAGCACCGCGTGCACGGGGACAGCGACGTGCTGGTCGTCGACGGTTCGATCGCCGGGGTGGGGCCGGGCCTCGCCGCGCCCGAGGGTTCGCTCGAGATCGACGGCTCCCACGGGATCGTGATGCCGGGCATGGTCGACACGCACCGCCACATGTGGCAGACGGCCATGCGCGGCTACGGCGCGGACTGGACGTTGTCGCAGTACTTCGTCTGGTACTACCTCGAGCACGGCCGGAACTTCCGTCCCCAGGACGTCTACGCGGGCAACTTGCTCAGCGCCCTCGAGGCGCTCGACGCCGGGGTCACGACGTCGGTCGACTGGTCTCACGGACTCCAGACCATCGAACACGCTGACGCCGCCGTCGACGCCCTCGAGGCGACCCCCGGGCGGTTCGTCCTCGCCTACGGCAACATCCAGCAGGGGCCCTGGGAGTGGACCGCGAACCCCGAGTTCCGCCGGTTCTACACGCGCCGCTTCGACGGCAAGGGGGACATGCTCGGCTTCCAGATCGCCTTTGACGTGACCGGGGATCCCGAGTTCCCCGAGCGAGCCGCCTTCGCGGTGGCGAAGGACCTCGGGGTGACCGTCACCACCCACGCCGGGGTGTGGGGCGCCACGGGGGATACCTCGATCCAGCTCATGCACGACAACGGCTGCATGGACGACAAGGTGATCTTCGTCCACGCGAGCAGCCTGTCGGAGGACTCGTACCACCGCATCGCCGCCTCCGGGGGGCACGCGTCGGTCTCCACCGAGAGCGAGCAGAGCGCCGGCCAGGGCTACCCCTCCTCGTGGCGGCTGCGCCAGTTCGACATCCCCGTATCGCTCAGCCACGACACGACCGTGTGGTGGAGCGCCGACCTCTTCACGGCGATGCGCACCACGGTGGGCGCCGACCGCTCGCGCCAGCACTTCGAGGCGCACGAGTCGGGCGACACGGTGACCAACCTCGACCTGCGCTGCGAGGAGGTCGTCGAGTGGGCGACGATGGGTGGCGCCCGCGCCCTCGACCTCGAAGGCGTGATCGGCTCGATCGAGGTGGGCAAGCGCGCTGACCTCGTGCTCGTGAAGAACGAGTACTCGCCGGTGATGTTCCCCATCGTGAACCCCTACGGGCACGTAGTCATGCAGGCCCAGCGCAACGAGGTCCACACGGTGCTCGTCGACGGCAACGTCGTCAAGACCGAGGGGCGCCTCGTCGGGGTGGACCTCGCCCACGTGCGCGACACGGTGGCCCAGACGGTCGAGTACCTGGCCGACACCCTCGGTGCGGAGGCCTGGCGGGGGGGCATGCACCCGGAAGTCCCCGAGCGCCAGAAGCGCGAGAACCCCTACCAGTACACGAAGAAGTAGCCCTTCCCGCGAGGCCGCCCGCGGCGTCCGCAGGCCGTGCAGTGTTCACTATAGGTTGACACGTTCATTGAACATGGCTACTGTCACTGCCCAAGGCAGTACGCCCGGGGCGGCTGCGGGTCGGGGGGATCGAGTCGGCGAGCCTCACGTCGCGCGGGCGCGCCGGGAGCATCAGCGTCGAGGGCAGGGTGCGCTCGGCCACTCAAGGGGGGATTCCATGGTTAGAAGCAGATGGCGTCGCGGCGTGGTCGCGACGACGGGCGCGATGCTCGCGTTGGCCTCGGTCGGCGTCGGCTTCAGCGCGACGGCCCAGGCCGCCACCAAGCACAAGGCGCCCAAGCACATCCGGGTGGCGTACCTGTCCTACGCCCTGGCGAACAGTTACGACGCACCGATGCTGGCCGCCGCCAAGGCGGTCGCCGCGGCCGACGGTGTCGCGGTGACGGTGTTCGACGCGAACAACTCCTACACGACCCAGGTGGCCCAGCTCCAGGACGTCATCAACTCGGGCCAGTACCAGGGCGTGATCACCCAGCCGATCTACGGGGCGGCGCTCGTGCCCGCCGTGAAGAAGGCGCTGGCCAAGCACATCAAGGTCGTGAACATCGACCAGATCCTGGGCTCGAACTACGCGAGTGACGGCATCGAGGTGAAGGGCCTGTCGGCGAACGTGGTCTTCTTCCCCTCGAAGATCGGCAGCCAGCTCGCGCAGTTGACGCTCCAGGCCTGCGGATCGGCGTCGCCGTGCAAGGTGGGGCTCGTGCACAACTTCGAGGGCTACGAGCCGGACTCGGAGATCACCAAGACCTTCACCGCCGGACTGGGCACCAAGGCGACGATCGTCGACCAGGTGGACGGACAGTACAACCAGGCGACGGCGCTCACCCAGGTCCAGGACATGCTGGTGGCCAACCCCGACGTCAACGTGATCGTCGGCTCGGACCAGGACTGCGAGGGCGCCCAGGCGGCGCTGGCTGCGGCGAAGAACACCACGACCAAGCTCGTCTGCTACGGCGCGAGCGCGGCGGGGCTCGCGGGCGTGAAGAGCGGTGCGTGGTTCGCCGACGTCGCTCAGGCGCCGGCCTCCGAGGGTCAGCTGGGCATGATCGCGCTCATCAAGGCGATCCGCACGGGCAAGAACTCCGGTGTCATCAACCCCGTGGCGAAGCTGCCGGACAACGGCGTCCTCACCAAGGCGACGGTCGGCAAGTTCACGGCGCAGTGGCCGGGTTGAGCGTCCGCTCCTAGCCCGCAGCTGACGTGACCACCGGCACGTTCGAGGACACCCCCCGGGCCGCGAGGACCCCCGGCGACGACCTGGTCGTCGCCGGGGTGTCCAAGCGCTTCGGGGGCGTCCCGGCGCTCACGGACGTGTCGCTCACGGTGCGCGCGGGCACGGTGCACGCCCTGATCGGCGAGAACGGCGCGGGGAAGTCGACCCTGGGCAAGATCGTCTCGGGGGTCCTCACCCCCGACGAGGGCTCGGTCCGCCTCGGTGGGGTCGAGCTCGCCCTGCGCTCGCCGCGCGACGCCCTCGCCCGGGGCATCGTCACCATCGCCCAGGAGCTGGCGATCGTCCCGGGGCTCACGGTGGCCGAGAACGTCTACCTCGGCGTCGAGGCCCACCGTGGGGGCTTCGTGCGACGGCGCGAAGCGCGACGACGCTTCGCCGAGCTGGCCGAGCGGGTCGGCTTCCACCTCTCACCGGACTGGCTCGCCGGCCAGCTCACGACGGCCGACCAACAGAAGGTCGAGATTATGCGCGCGCTCAGCCGCGACGCGTCGATTGTCATCATGGACGAGCCCACCGCCGCCCTGGCCGAGCACGAGACGGCGGCCCTGCACGCGATCATCCGCTCACTCGCGCGCGAGGGCAAGTCGGTCATCCTCGTGTCACACTTCCTCTCCGAGGTCCTGGCCCTGGCCGACGAGATCACGACCTTGCGCGACGGCCGGGTCATCCGCAGCGTCGCCGCGGCCGACGCCACGGAGGAGACCCTCATCGAGGGCATGCTCGGGCGCTCGCTGGGGGCGGCCTTCCCGGAGAAGACCCCGCCCCCGTCCGACGCCGAGGTGGTGCTGAGCGTCGAGGGCCTCGTGGCGCCAGGGGTGCGCGACTGCTCGCTCGAGGTTCGCCGTGGCGAGATCGTCGGCATCGCCGGTCTGGTCGGGGCGGGCCGGTCCGAGCTCGCTCGGGCCATCTTCCGCGACGCGCGCGCCCAACGCGGCACCGTGCGCCTCGACGGGGCCGACCTATCCGCACGGGGCCCCCACCACTCGATCGAGCGCGGGCTCGCCTTCATCCCAGAGTCCCGAAAGGAGATGGGGCTTCTCGTGGGCCGCTCGGTCAAGGAGAACGTGTCGCTCGCGCGCCTCGACCTGGTGAGCCGCCTGGGGTGGGTCTCGGGCGCGCGCGAGCGCCGGGCCGTCGCGGCACTCCTCGAGCGCACCACGGTCAAGACGGCCAGCCTGCGCCTCCCGGTCTCGATGCTCTCGGGCGGCAACCAGCAGAAGATCCTCTTCGCCCGCGCGGTCATGTGCGGTCCTCGTGTGCTCATCGCCGACGAGCCGACCCGGGGCGTTGACGTCGGCTCCAAGCGCGCCATCTACGACCTCATCGCCGAGATGGCGCGCGAGGGAATGGGGGTGGTCGTCATCTCCTCGGAGCTCGAAGAGGTGCTCGGCCTCGCCCACCGGGTGCTCGTGATGCGCCAGGGACGGATCGCGGCCGCGCTCGAGGGCGCCGCGATGAACCAGCAGGCGGTCCTCGCGGCCGCCTTCTCCGAGTCCAGCGACCACCAAGGAGTGCGATGACCGTGACCGAGCAGCTCGAGGCGTCCCCGGGCGACGGGGGACGCGAGGGCACGGGCGAGGCGATGGCCCGGCTCCTCAAGTCCTGGCGCCTCGCGGGGATCTTCATCCCCTTCGTGATCCTCTTCGTCGTCCTGTCGATCACCAGCGCGCCGTTCCTGCACACCGCGAACTTGGTCAACATCCTCGACCAGCAGGCGTCCTACCTCGACATAGCCGCCGCGGGCACGCTGGTGCTGGTCGCCGGGGGCATCGACCTCTCGGTGGGGGCGACCTACGGGCTCACCACGGTGATCGCGGGTGAGCTCGCCCTCCACGGTCAGCCGGTGCTCGCGATCGTCCTGGCCGTGGGGGCCGGCCTGCTGGTGGGTCTCGTCAACGGCCTCATCGTGACGGTCCTGAAGATCAACCCCCTCATCGCGACCCTGGCGACGTCCTTCGTCATCGCCGGGGCGGCCCTCAAGGTGACCAGCGGTAACCTCATCGTCCTCTCGGCGACCTCGAGCTTCTTCAAGTTCGCCAACGCCCAGTTCCTCACCATCCCGAGCGCGGTGTGGATGTCGGTCGTCTTCGTCGCGGTGCTCGCGCTCTTGCTCGCGCGCACGACCTTCGGTCGTCACGTGGTCGCCGCGGGCGGCAACGCCGAGGCGGCCCGGCTGGCCGGTGTGCGGGTGAACCTGATCCGGGTGGTCACCTTCGTCATCTCGGGGGGCGCCGCGGGCCTCGGCGGGGTGATCGACACGTCCCGACTCCTTTCGGCCCAGGCGGGCAGCGGGGGGAGCCAGCTCGCCTTCACGGTGCTGGCGGGCATCGTGGTCGGCGGGACCTCTATCGCCGGCGGCGAGGGGTCGGTCGTGCGCACCGCGATCGGGGTGCTCTTCATCGCCCTCATCGGCAACGGCTTCAACCTGCTCGGCGTCGATCCGCTCTACCAGCAGATCGTGCTCGGGCTGCTGCTCATCGCGGCGGTCGCCCTGGACGTCTGGGCCCGTCGGCGCCGTCGATAACGTCGCGTCACTGAGGAGGACACATGGGAATCCACACCTACGGCTCCAACGCCGTCGACTGGGAGGCGCGCGTCGACATGCCGCGCCTGCGCGAGGAGCGACTCGCGAAGTTGAACGCGGCCCTCGAGGCGAGTGACCTGGGGGCGCTGCTCACCTTCGACTTCCACAACATCCGCTACATGACCGGCACCCACATCGGGACCTGGGCGATGGACAAGCTCATCCGCTTCGCCCTCTTGCCGCGTGGGGGCAAGCCGGTCGTGTGGGACTTCGGCTCGGCCGCCCGTCACCACCAGCTCTACAACCCGTGGCTGACCGGCGCCCAGGTCGGCCCGGACGGCGCGGTGATGCCCTACGAGGGCGCGCGCGCGGGCATCTCCACGCTGCGCGGCGCGATCCCCCCGGGCGCCGACCGCGCCGGCACGGTGGCCGCGAAGGTCAAGGAGGTCCTCGCCCAGTTCGGCCTGCAGGACGAGCCCATCGGGGTGGACGTCATCGAGATGCCCGTCCTGGCGGCGTTCGCGCGTGAGGGGATGTCCCTGGTCGACGGCCAGCAGGTCTTCTTGGAGGCCCGGCGCATCAAGACGGCCGACGAGATCTCGCTGCTCACCTACGCCGCCTCGATGGTCGACACGGCCTACGAGGAGCTCTACACCTTCCTGCGCCCGGGGGTGAAGGAGAACGAGTGCGTCGGCCTGGTCAACAAGGTCCTCTACGACCTGGGCAGCGAGCACGTCGAGGGCGTGAACGCGATCTCGGGGGAGCGGTGCTCGCCCCACCCCCACGTCTACTCCGACCGGCTGATCCGACCGGGCGACCCGGCGTTCTTCGACATCCTGCACTCGTTCAACGGGTACCGCACGTGCTACTACCGCACCTTCGCCGTGGGGAGCGCCTCAAGCGCCCAGCGTGACGCCTACGTCAAGTGCCGCGAGCTGATCGACGTGGCGATCTCGATGGTCCGGCCCGGGGTCACGACGGCCGACGTGGTCTCCACCTGGCCGCGGGCCGAGGAGTTCGGCTTCCCGAGCGAGGAGGCCGCGTTCGGCTTGCAGTACGGGCACGGCGTGGGACTCTCCATCTGGGAACGGCCGATCTTCAGTCGGATGATCTCGCTGGAGCACCCCGAGACCCTCGAGGAGGGGATGGTCTTCGCCCTGGAGACCTACTGGCCGGCGGCCGACGGCTGGTCGGCCGCGCGCATCGAGGAGGAGGTCGTCGTCACGGCCACCGGGTGCGAGGTGATCACCAAGTTCCCGGCCGAGGAGCTGCTCGTGGCGGGCCAGCGGTACTTCAGCGCGGGCGGACCGGTCACGGGGCTGCGCGAGAGCCAGTCGCACCTCAACACCGCCGCCGGGCGCGGGGGGTCGTAGACCCGGCGAGAGCGGCGGTGGCTAGCCTGCGCCCAAGGGGGTGGCGTGGCCAGAGTCGGGGTCCGGGCGTTCGCGGGCGCGCTGGTCGCGCTCGTCGTGGGCCTCGGGGCATCGCCGGCGGGGGCGTCACCGGCGCCGTGGCAGACGGCGAGCCCGCTCGCCGGCGTCACCGTGCTCAACGCCGGGGGCTACGCCCAAGTGAGCGCCCTGTCGTGCCCGACGACGGGGGCGTGCGTGGGCGTCGGCGGCTACAGCGTCTCGAAGAATGTCACCGAGGCCCTCGTCGCCAGCGAGTCGGGCGGGGTCTGGGGCCGGGCGCTCGCCCTGCCGGGCTTCGCGGCCCTCAACCTCGGTGGGCAGCTCGGCTCGGCGCTCGCCGTCGCGTGTCCCGCGGCGGGTGCCTGCGTCGCCGGCGGGAGCTACGCCGACGCCGCGGGGGTGGCCCACGCCTTCGTCGCCGTCGAGGCGGACGGTGTCTGGGGCTCGGCCGAGGAGGTGCCCGGGATGGCCACCCTGACCACGAACGCGCTGGCGAGCGCGCTCACGAGCGTGTCGTGCTCGGCGCCGGGGGCGTGCGCGGCCGGGGGCATCGTCGCCCTCTCCGCGAGCGACCTCGAGCCCTGGGTCGCCGTCGAGGCGGACGGTGTCTGGGGCTCGGCCGAGGAGGTGCCCGGGATGGCCGCGCTCGACGTCGGTCAGCAGGCGAGCGTCTTCTCGGTGTCGTGCGCGAGCGGCGGGTGCGCGGCCACGGGCCAGTACACCGACGCCAACGGGGCGACGCAGGTCTTCGTCGCCTCCGAGGACGCGGGCGTCTGGGCTCCGGCGATCGCCGTGCCCGGTCCCAGCGGCAACGTCACCCCCGGCCAGCCGCTCCCGCCCTCGATCGCGTGTCCGAGCGCGGGCGCGTGCAGCCTCGCCTACGACCTGAAGGACCCCGCCGGCGTCGAGCAGGCCTACGTCGACGCCGAGTCGGGCGGCGTCTGGCCGGCGGCGACCCCCGTGGGCGGGGTCGACTCGGCCGCGGTCGGCGCGGTGGTGCTCGCCCTGTCGTGCGCCGCGCCCGGGCAGTGCGCGGCCGTCGGCGCGTACGGCGACGTCCAGAAGAACGCCCAGGCCATGGTGATTGACGAGGTCGCCGGCACCTGGGGCCCGGCGATCGAGCTCCCGGCCTCGGGGCCCCTCAACGCGGGCGGGGGTGCCGTCCTCCAGAGCGTCGACTGCTTCGGCGTGGGCGCGTGTGCCGCCGGGGGCGTCTACACCGACGCCACGGGCTTCGCCCAGGCCCTCATCGCGGGCGAGTCGGGCGGCGTGTGGGGCGGCGCCCAGGAGCTGCCGGGATCGGCCGCGCTCAACGTCGGCGGCGACAGCGACGTGTCCGCCGTGTCGTGCACGGGCGCCGGGGGCTGCGCCGCCGGGGGGTACTTCTCCGACGCGGCCCATCGCTACCAGGTGCTCGTGGACGCGACGGCGCCGCTCGTCGCGCCGGCGGCCCCCGTCGTCGTACTGCGCGGAGTCGGGGAGCACTCGGTTCGCCTCGCGATCAGTGCGCGCGATGCGAGCGCCCCGGCGAGCGAAGTCGAGTACGCGCTCGACGGGGGTCCGTGGCGCCGCGGGAGGGCCCGGAGCGGTCTGCTCGTCGTCACGGGGCTGCGCCCGACGACGGCCTACCAGGTCGCGGTGCGCCTGGTCGACGCCCGCGGCCCGGGCCCCTCACGGACGCTGCGGATTCGCACGCGCTGAGCCATCCCCCCGAGGCGCGTCGCCACTCGTCAGAATGGGAACACGGGGGTGACCCGGCGGTGGAGGTTCCGTGGGCACAGGGCAGTCCGCGCGCGAGTCGCGCGGTGGTGGCGAGCGTGTTCTGGTCGGCACGTACGTGCGCGAGTTGCTGCTGCGGGCCAGTCGCGAGATCGAAGAGGCCGCGGCGCGCGCCCGCGAGAGCGGCTCGGCCGACGCCTACGACCCGGAGTTGACCCGACTGCTGCGGGTGTCGTTGCGACGGGTGCGCTACCAGCTGGCCGCCTTGAGCGCCGTGGAGCCCGCCTTGAAGACCCGGGGCGTGCGACGGCGTCTGGCGGAGATCAGCGAGCCCTTCGGGGCCCTGCGCGACGCCCAGGTTCTCGAGGACGCGGTGCGCGACGCGCTCGGAGGACGTCGGCGACACGGCGCGGGGAAGAAGATCATGCGTCGGGCCCGGCGCCAGCGCCGGCGCTGCGAGCGCCCGGTCCGTCGGGCCCTCGACGCCGGGGCCTCGATCACCGCGCTCACCGTCCTCGACGACTACCGACGCGCGCTGCCCTTCCAGATATGGCTGCTCGGAGACGCCGAGCCCCTCGCGCGTCGGGCGCTCGCGGCCACCTGGCGAGACCTCGCACGCGCCGCCAAGCGCGCGAGGGAGCGCCCGAGCGACCGCCGACTCCACGAGCTACGCATCGAGGCCAAGCGCGCGATGTACGTCGCGCGAGGCTTCGCGGAGCTGCTCGGGCCGCGGGTGGAGGAGCTGGCCGAGCGGCTGAGCGATCTGCAGAGCGCGCTCGGGCGTCAGCACGACCACGTGAACGTGGCCGGGTGGCTCCGCCGCCTCGGCCGCGAGCGGCGCGGCCTGCGCCGGCGCACCCGACGCCTCGCGCGCGAGGAGGCGCGTCGCGCGGCCAAAGAGGCGCGGCGCTGGCGCGCCCTGTGGAAGGCGGCCGCGACGGCCGCAAAGCGCGCCCTCTAGCCGATCGCGAGAGCGCGGCGCGCCACCACGTCGCCCGCGGCGGCGGCCACGTCAACGCCGTAGGTTCCCGGCACCACGTGGAGCCGGGAACCGGTGTAGACGGCGAGCGAGCGGACCGGGAACGCCACGGTGAGGGTGGTGGTGGCACCGGGGGCGAGGGTGGTCCGTCCCACGCCGCGCAACTGGCCGAATGTCTCGCCGGTGGCGGCCGGGTCGCGGACGTAGACCTCGACCACGTCGGTGCCCGCGCGTGCGCCGGTGTTGGCCACCGTCACCCGAACCCGTACGCGGCCGTTCACGACGGCGGCCCGCACGCCCGAGAGGGCGAAGCGGGTGTAGGAGAGCCCGAAGCCGAAGGGGAAGAGAGGGCGTACGCCGTGGGCCTCGTACCACCGGTAGCCCACCTCGAGTCCGGCCACCCCGGAGCCGAAGTGCACGACGTCGTCGACCCCCGGGTAGGCGAGCGGCGAGGCGATCGGGCTCTGGGCGAGCGAGCGTGGGAAGGTGACCGGCAGGCGCCCGGACGGGTCGACCGCCCCGGTGAGGACCGCGCCGAGGGCCCGACCCATCTCCTCGCCCCCGTACCACGCCTCGAGCACGCCCGAGACCGACGCCAGCCACGGCATCGCGACCGGGTTGGACGTGTCCAAAACGACGACGGTGCGGGGGTTGGCTCGGGCCACGGCCGTCACGAGGGCGTTCTGGTCGCCGGGCAGCGTGAGGCTCGAGAGGTCCGCACCCTCGCCCGCGGGCGCCCCCACGACGACGACGGCCACGGCCGCGTGCCGGGCCGCGCGCACGGCCTGGGCGATGGCCGGTGACGCGTCGGCGAGCCCGAGGGCCGGCGCCCCCTGGCGCACCACGCTGAACCAACGCAGGTCGACGCTGTAGGCGCGCCCGGGCTCGAGGCGCACGGTGGTCGTCTCGACCCGCGGGGCGTGCAGGCCCGGTGAGGCGATGGCCAGGTGGCCGTTCACGCGCAGCCACGCGTCCCCCACCGTGCGCAGGCTCAGGACGTAGAGGCCGGGCCGGGCCACGTGCAGGGTCGTGGTGTAGCTGCTCCACCCCCGGCCGGTGCCCGGCGCGTCGGCGGTGATGACGGCGTTGGTGACGTTGGCCGGTCGGCGGACCTCGAGGTGGGCCGCGTGGTCGGCCAGCGAGATCGACGGCAGGGTCGTGGTCGGGTAGTCGGCCAGGGCGCGCAGGGACTTCAGGGCGAAGGTGCCGGGGGCGCCCGCGGCGTAGGTGATCCGGCTGCGCGCGCCCAGGGCCGCGGCGATGCCCTGGAGCGGGGTCACGACGAAGGGCGCGAGGACGTGGGCGCTCCCGGATCCGGTGGTGAGGGGGCGGCGGGCGAAGGCGCCGATAACCGCGACCGATCGGGGGTGCGAAAGGGGCAGGACGCCGCCGGCGTCCTTGAGCAGCACCACGCCGGCCTGGGCCTCGGCCAGGGCGAGGGCGGCGTGGGCCGGGGTGAGCGCCGGGACCAGGGCGTCGATGTGGCGGGGGTGGGCGACGAGGCCGTGGGCGAAGAGCACGGTGAGGACCCGGCGCGCCGCACGGTCGAGGGCCCGAGCGCCCAGGCGGTGGTGTTCGACCAGCCAGGCCAGGGAGGGTCCGTGCACGCCCTTGATCATGTCGAGGCCCCGGGTGAAGGCCAGGGCGGTGTTCTTCGTGGCGCGCAGGTCGGAGCGCACGACCCCGGTGAACCCCCAGCGCGCGAGGGCGCCGTAGAAGTAGGGGCTGTTACAGGGTCGCACGCCGTTGACGAGCCCCGTCGCGCACATCACGGCGGCCACGGGCGCGCCACGCACGATCGCCCGGAAGGGGGCGTCGTAGAGCTCGACGAGGGCGCGCCGGCCGACGACCTGGTCGAGCCGGGCGCGGGCCGTCTCTTGGGTGTAGCCCCCGAGGTGCTTGAGCATCGCGAGGTCCCCCGAGGCGGCGATGCCCCGGGCGAGCCCGAGGCCCATCGTTGAGGTGAGGTACGGGTCCTCGCCGAGGGTCTCGTACAGCCGGCCGCTCAGGGGGACCCGGTCGAGGTTCAGCTCGGGGGCCTGGACGACGTCGATGCCCTTGGCGCGCGCCTCGGCGCCGAGCGCCGCGCCCACGGCGTGGGCGAGGGCGGGGTCGAAGCTGGCCGCCAGGTCGAGCGCGCTCGGGAACTGGGTGACCCCGGTGACGCGTCCGGCGATCCCGACCGGCCCGTCGGACAGGGTGAGGGCCGGCAGGCAGAGCCGGGGGATCGGCGTCGTCATGTTCTCGATGCCGTCCCCGTTGTGCAACGAGACGAGGGTCACCTTCTCGGCGAGGGTGAGGTGGGCGGTGACCTCGCGGGCGAGCAGCGCCGCGGGGGCGCCGTGACGGGCCTGCGCCACCCAGGGACAGCGCTCGGCGATCGGGCGCACCGCGGGCGTCGCCGGCCGCGCCGCGCCCGCGGGCCCGGTCAGGGCGAGCGACGCCGCCACGAGGGCGGCGACGAGGAGGGGCCGTCGCGCGCGGGTCACCGCGAGCGCCGAGGGCGTGGGCCCGTACCCGGCCGTGGTCGGGCGAGGTCCGTCGTCCCGTGAGGGCGTGGGCGACGACACGGGAGGCGTCGGGGGCTCAAGACACGCGAGTATAGGTTCGACATTGTGTTGACATCCTGATCAGGATTAAGAAGCCCGTAAGGGTGCGGACCCCCGGCCCGGGACCGGCGCGGGTGGGGCCGTTAGGCTGGCGCTCATGGCGGCGCGAGGTCTCGACGCGTGTGGCGCTCCGGAGGGATCCGCCCGGGGGTGGCGTGGCTGAGCCGGGCCGTAGCGGATTCGACCGCCAGATCGGCGTGTGGCCGCGACGTCCGCGCTCGGCGACGCCGGGGGTCGGGGAGTCGCCCCTGTGGCGCAGCGCCGAGACCGGGTCGCTCGAGACCCTCTTCCCCCCGATCGCCGACTACGCCTTCCTCTCGGACTGCGAGTCGACGTGCCTGGTGGCCCCCACGGGGTCCGTGGAGTGGCTCTGCCTGCCCCGGCCCCACGACCCCAGCGTCTTTGGCACCGTGCTCGACCGCGCGGCGGGGTCGTTCCGGCTGGCCCCGGTCGACAGCGCGGTGCCGGCGCACCGACAGTACGTGCCGGGCACGATGGTGCTCGCCACCACCTGGCAGACGCGCGGGGGCTGGCTGATCGTCCACGACTTCCTCGGCATGGCCCCCTGGTACCGGGAGGGGGACCGCACCAACCACCACAAGCGCACCCCGGGCGACTTCGACGCCCTGCACTGCCTGGTGCGAGTGGCGACGTGCCTGCACGGCAGCGTGGACGTGTCGCTCAACTGCGAGCCCTCCTTCGACTACGGCCGCGACGACGCGCAGTGGGAGTACACCGGCTCCACCTACGACGTGGTGCGCACGACCAACGCCGAGACGCCCCGGCTCACGCTCACCGGGGACGTGCGCTTTGGCATCGAGGGCCGGGCCGTGCGGGCGCGGCGCCGGCTCAACGAGGGCGAGTCGATCTTCACGGTGCTCAGCTGGTCCGACAGCCCTTACCCCACGACCCGCGAGGCGGTGGAGGAGTGTCGGACCGAGACGAGCCGCTTCTGGCGTGACTGGATCGACGGTGGTCGGTTCCCCGACCACCCGTGGCGCGAACTGCTCCAGCGCAGCTCGCTCACCCTGAAGGGTCTCACCTACGCGCCCACCGGGGCGCTGCTGGCCGCCCCCACGACCTCGCTGCCCGAGGTGATCGGGGGCGGGCGCAACTGGGACTACCGCTACACCTGGGTGCGCGACGCCTCGTTCACCCTGCGCGCGATGCACGCGCTGGGCTTCGACTCCGAGGCGGACGACTTCCTCGCCTTCTTGGGCGACGTGCTCGAGCCCCGCGGGGAGACCGGTCGCGCGGCCGCCCGTAACCGTCGCCGGCTCGACGTGCTCTACCCCGTCGACGACGGCGCCCACCCGGCCGAGGGCGAGCTCGACCACCTGACGGGCTACGGCGGCAGCCGACCCGTGCGCGTCGGCAACGGCGCGGTCAACCAGCTCCAGCTCGACATCCTCGGGGCGCTCGTGGACTGCGTCTTCGAGCACACCCGGTCGCGCGACTCGCTGAGCGAGCGGTCCTGGCGCATCGTGGTCCAGGCCGTCGAGGCCGTCCTCGAGTCGTGGAAGGAGCCCGATCGGGGCATCTGGGAGGTGCGCGGCCAGCCCCAGCACTTCACGTTCTCCAAGGTGATGTGCTGGGTGGCCTGCGACCGGGGGGCCCGACTGGCCGCGCTGCGCGGGGAGCGCGAGCGCGCCGAGGCGTGGTGGGCCGTGGCCCAGGAGATCCACGCCGACGTGTGCGAGAAGGGGATGAGCGAGCGCGGCTACTTCGCCCAGACCTACGGCAGCGACGAGGTGGACGCGTCGCTTCTGCTCATCCCGATGATGGGGTTCCTGCCCGGCGGCGACCTGCGCGTGCGACGGACGGTCTTCGCGATCGCCGACGAGCTGGGTGACGGGGCCTTCGTCAAGCGCTACGCCACCGATCGGACCGACGACGGGCTCGACGGCGAGGGCGAGGGCAGCTTCACGGTGTGCTCGTTCTGGATGGTCTCGGCGCTGGTGGAGATCGGCGAGCTCGACCTCGCCCGCGCCCACTGCGAGAAGCTGATCAGCGCGGCGAGCCAGCTCGGCCTCTACGGCGAGGAGCTCGACCCGCTGACCCTTCGCCACCTGGGGAACTTCCCCCAGGCGCTGACGCACCTGTCGTTGATCAACGCCGTGTTGCACGTGATCGAGGCCGACCAGCGCGGCAACGACCCCCAGAACCTCATCGCCGGCTCGCCGAGCTGGTGGCACGCGGCCGGAGGCGACGACCGCCCGAGCGCGCTGGGGGGGCTGTGAGGGGCGCGCGGGGACGAGAGCGGCCGTGACGCCCCGCCCGGACGCCGCCGTGCGCCCGACGACCGAGCCCCGCGCCGACCTCGTGGTGGTGGCCAATCGCCTGCCGGTCCAGCCCGACGCCGAGGCCGGCGTGAACGGCTGGCGGCCCAGCCCGGGCGGGCTGGTCTCGGCGCTGACCTCGGTCCTCCAGCGGGGCAACGGCCTGTGGATCGGCTGGCCGGGGACGTCCCAGCACCGTCACGTGCCGGCCCACTACGAGGGGATCGCCCTGCGGGCGGTGCCGATCTCGGCCGACGAGTACGAGACGTTCTACCTGGGCTTCTCCAACGCCACGCTCTGGCCGCTCTACCACGACGCGATTCGTCCGCCGGCCTTCCACCGCACGTGGTGGCAGAGCTACGTCATCGTGAACCGTCGCTACGCCGACGCGGTGGCCGAGGCCGCCGCCCCGGGGGCGACGGTGTGGGTCCACGACTACCAGCTCCAGCTCGTGCCGCTGATGGTGCGCGAGCGCCGGCCCGACGTACGGGTGGGCTTCTTCATGCACATCCCGTTCCCACCGCTCGAGCTGTTCAACCAGCTCCCGTGGCGGCGCGAGATCGTCGAGGGGCTGCTCGGGGCCGACCTCGTGGGCTTCCAGACCCGTCAGTCGGCCGCCAACTTCTCGCGCCTGGCCCGCCGGCTCACCGGCGCCGACGGCACCGACGCCCTCGTGCACTACGAGGGCCGTCACGTGCGCACCGGGGCCTTCCCGATCACCGCGGACGTGGCCCGCTTCGCCGCGGCGGCCCAGGACCCGGCGGTGCGGGCCCGGGCGAAGGAGATCCGTCAGGACCTCGGCGACCCCGAGGTCATCCTGCTCGGGGTCGACCGGCTCGACTACACCAAGGGCATCCAGCAGCGAGCGAAGGCGCTGGCCGAGCTCTACGCCGACCACTCGCTCGACCCCGAGCGCCACGTCATGGTCCAGATCGCCGTGCCCTCGCGTGAGAACGACGCGCACTACGAACGCGAGCGCCACGAGCTCGAGCAGGTGGTCGGCCAGGTCAACGGCGACTACGGCCTCGTGGGGCGACCGGTCATCCACTACCTCCACCAGAACATGCCCTTCGATGAGCTGGTCGCGCTCTACCTCGCCGCCGACGTGATGCTCGTGACGCCCTTCCGTGACGGGATGAACCTCGTCGCCAAGGAGTACGTCACGTGTCGGACGGACCTCACGGGCCGGCTGATCCTCTCGGAGTTCGCCGGGGCCGCCACCGAGCTGCGCGGGGCCTTCATCGTGAACCCCCACGACCTCGAGGGCGTCAAGGAGGCGATCCGCTCGGCCGTGCGCGTCGGGCCCCGCGAGGCCCGCGAGCGCATGGCCCGGATGCGGCGCCAGACGATGCGTCGCGACGTCTACGACTGGGCGACGGCGTTCCTCGGCGCGCTCGAGACCGCCTAGAGCTCGTCGATCAGGTCGCGGATCGACTCGACCACCCGGCTCGGCTGGTAGGGCGCGCCCACCAGGTCCTCGCGGGTCGCGACACCCGAGAGCACGAGGATGGTGGGGATGCCGGCCTCGGTGCCCGCGCGCACGTCGGTGTCCATCCGGTCGCCCACGAGGACCGTCTCGGCCGAGTGGGCCCCGAGGATCGCCAGGGCGTCGCGGATCATGACGGCGTTGGGCTTTCCCACGACGTAGGGCGCGACCCCGGTGGCGCGCTGGATGAGGGCGCTCAGCGCTCCGCAGCCCGGGAGGGCCCCGTCGGGGGTCGTCCCGGTGGGCTCGGGGTTGGTCGCGACGAAGGCGCTGCCCGCGTCGATGAGCCGGATCGCCCGGGTGATGGCCTCGAAGTCGTAGGTCCAGGTCTCACCGAGGACCACGTAGTCGGGGTCGACGGGGTTCGCGGGGTAGTCGAGCTCGGCCAGGGCCTCGTGCATCGCCGGCTCGCCGATCACGTAGGCGCTGCCCTCGGGGCGCTGGTCGGCCACGAAGCGGGCCGTCGCCAGCGCCGAGGTCCACAGCTGCTCGCGTTCGATCGCCACGCCGTGGCTGGTGAGCGCCTCGCAGATCTGGCGGGGGGTGAAGAGGGAGTTGTTGGTGAGGACGAGGAAGTCCCGACCCGTCGTGCGCAGTCGTGAGAGGAAGGCGGCGGCGCCTTCGACCTGGCGTCCGTCGTTGATGAGGACCCCGTCCATGTCGCAGAGCCAGTGCGGGGCGAGGGTCACGCCCCGAGTCTTCCACGGACGAGCCGCCGCCCCGGCCCGACGGCAAGGGAGCCGGGCCGGGGCGGCGGGGGAGGCGAGGTCAGCGCAGGTGTCCGCGGTGGTGGTCGTGGCCCTGGCCGTTGGCGTTGCCCTGGCCGTTGCCGAGCAGTCCGAGGCCGGGTCCCAGTGGGCCCCATCCCTCGCCGGTGCCGACGGCGATCGCCTGGGCGTCGAGGGTCGACGCGCTGGTCGCGTCGGGCAGGCCGACCACGATGACGTGCTCACCGGTGGTGAAGGCGACCGTGGTGGAGGCGAGCTGGCCCATCTCGTAGACCTTGGTCGTCGGCTCGACCACGACGGTCGTGGTGGTGCCGTCGTGGGTCACGTCGAAGGTGCCGGTCCCCACGGTGCCGATCGTGCCGCGCAGCACGAGCGGGCGGATGTCGATCGACGCGGCCGTGGTGGCGGCCCCGGTCACGGTGGTGATCGAGACGTGCTCACCGACCCCGAGGTCGGTCGAGGGCACCGTGGCGGGGCCCTCGGTGTAGGTCGTCGCGCTCGTCAGGGCGTAGGTCGTGCTCGCGCCGTGGTCGCCGTTGATCGTCACCGAGGCGCCCGGGGTGAGCGCCGTGACGACGCCCGCGACGTGCTCGGGGCGCTGCTGCTCGGGCGCGCGCACCTTGATGGTGACGGCGTCGAGGATGGCGCCGGTCGTGTCGATCGTGCCCTCGGCGACGATCGGCTCGCCCGGGGTGATCGCGTTGAGCGACGAGGGCTGCCCGCCGGAGGTGACGGTGGTCGAGGCGCCGGTCTGCACGGTGCGGGTGAAGCCCTCGGGTCCGATCACCAGGATGGTCGAGCCCGAGACCGAGCGCACGAGGCCGTGGATCTCGGCGAGGTCGATGTTGACCGAGGTGGCCGTCGTCGGCGCGCCCGGGGCGCTCTGGACCTCGACGCGCTCACCGATCACGAGCAGGGCGGCGCTGGCGGGCTGGCCGTCGAGGGTGTAGGTCGTCACGGGGCTGAGCGTGTAGGTCGTGGTCACGCCGCCGGCGCTCTCCACGTTGAGCGACGTGGCGGTCATGGCCATCACGTAGCCCGCGGCGTGGTCGCCCCCGCCACCGTTGTCGTGGCTGCGGCCGTGTCCGTGGCCGGAGTCCGCGCCCGCCACGCTGGCGACGCCGAGCCCGAGGCCGGCCGTCACCGCGAGTGCGGCCAGCGACCGGCCGAGTACTGCGGGGGTGGGATGGGTCATCACTCTCTCCTTGGTTCGTCCGTGCGGACCCCCTCACTATGTCCAGCCGACCTTGGAAAGGGGTGTGAGTCGGCTGTGCGTTGGCTGACAAACGTCCCCGTAGTCTGGGAATCGTCGTAGAGGAGGTCACATGCCGGCACTCACCCCCGAGGACTGGACGGTCCTGGCGCGTCTCACGCCCGTCGGCGGACCCGCCGACGAGCGTGGGGTCTCGACCGTGACGACGGCCCCGCGCGGGGTCGAGGGCGAGGGCTTCCCCGTCCGGCGGGCCTTCGCCGGGCTCGCGCTCGCGGACCTCGACCCCTTCGTGCACATGGACCAGATGGGCGAGGTCGACTACGCGCCCGGCGAGCCCAAGGGCACCCCCTGGCACCCGCACCGCGGCTTCGAGACGGTCACCTACATGATCGACGGCACCTTCCAGCACCAGGACTCCCACGGCGGCGGCGGGCTCATCACCAACGGCTCGACCCAGTGGATGACGGCCGGCCAGGGGATCTTGCACATCGAGACGCCGCCCGAGGCGCTCGTGGAGTCGGGTGGGCTCTTCCACGGGATCCAGCTATGGGTCAACCTGCCGGCCCGGGAGAAGATGATTCCGCCCGCCTACCAGAGCCTCGAGGCCGGCGACGTCGCCCTCGTCGCCTCGCCCGACGCGACGTCGCTCGTGCGCGTGGTCGCCGGCTCGGTCGGGGCCGACCGGGGGCCGGGTTCGACCCACACCCCCATGACGATGGCCCACGTGACCCTGACGCCGGGGGCCGAGCTGGACCTGCCCTGGGATCCGGGCTTCAACGCCCTGGCCTACGTGCTGTCGGGGCGGGGCTACGTGGGCTCCGAGCGCCGGCCGGTCTCGACGGGCCAGCTCGCGAGCTTCGGACGCGGCCGGTGGCTGCGACTCGGGGCCGACGCCTCCGAGGGCCCCGACGGCCGCCTCGAGGTCCTGGTGCTCGGCGGCCGGCCGATCGGCGAGCCGGTCGAGCACTACGGGCCCTTCGTGATGAACACGCGCGCCGAGATCGTCCAGGCCCTCGAGGACTACCAGAAGGGCCGCCTGGGCGTGATCCCGCCCGGGGCACTCATGCCCCACGTCGCGCGCGCGTCGCGCGAGGGCGGGGCCCACTAGCGCGTCGGCGCGCGCGGTCCTAGGTTGGGGCCGGGAGGCAACGATGAACGACGGCAGCATCTTCGAGCAGATCGAGCGGCTCTCCGAGGAGGAGTTCTCCCTCGAGGAGGCGCACCCGGGCAAGCGCATGAGCGAGACCGAGCGGGCGCGCCTGCGCGAGATCGAGGTCCAGCTCGACCAGTGCTACGACCTGTTGCGCCAGCGCCGGGCGCGCCGGGCGGCGGGACTCGACCCCGACGAGGCGACGCTGCGCAGCGAGACGACCGTCGAGGGCTACCTCCAGTAGCCCTCGGTAGGGTGGGCCGATGGACCTCGGCCTCGACGATCGCGCCTTTCTCATCACCGGCGGCACCGACGGTCTGGGCCTGGCACTCGCGCGGACGCTGCGACGCGAGGGTGCCCGGGTCGCCGTGTGCGGACGCGACGAGGGTCGCCTGGCGCGCGCCCGCGCCCTGCTCGGCGAGGAGTCGCTGTGCGTGCGTGCCGACGTCACCTCGCCCGAGGCGACGGCCGCCTTCGTCGACGCGGTGCGCGAGCGCTTCGGGCGCATCGACGGCCTGGTGAACAACGCCGGGCGCACGGCGGGGGGCGCCCTCGCGACCTCGAGCGACGACGCCTGGCGCGAGGACCTCGAGCTGAAGGTGATCGCCGCGGTGCGCCTCGCGCGGCTGTGCCTGGACGACCTGGCCGCGACCGGCGGGTCGGTGCTCAACGTGCTCACGATCATGGCCCGCACGCCGCCGGCCGACTCGACGCCCACCGCCGCGAGCCGGGCCGCCGGTCTCGCCCTCACCAAGGCCCTGAGCCACGAGGCGGGCGGGCGCGGGGTGCGCGTCAACGCCGTGCTCGTGGGGCTGGTCGAGTCGGGTCAGTGGGAGCGGCGCGCGGCCGCGGCCGGGGTCTCGACCGACCACCTCTACCGGGAGATGGCCGAGCACCGTCCCATCGCCCTCGGACGGGTCGGAAGGGCCGAGGAGTTCGCCGACGTCGCCGCGTTCCTCCTCTCGCCGCGGGCGAGCTACGTCACCGGCGTGGGGCTCGCCGTCGACGGAGGGCTCTCGCCGGCGATCTAGCCGGCCCCGAGGAGGTCGGTGGCCCGCCGAACGAGCTCGTCCATGAGGTAGGGCTTGGCGAGGAAGCCCACCGGGGCGCGTAGCGACGCGTCGCGCACGAGGTCCTCGCCGGGGTAGCCCGAGGTGAACAGGTAGCGCACCTCGGGCTGGTCCGCGCTCAGGCGGCGGGCGAGCTCGAGGCCGTTGACGCGAGGCATCGACACGTCGCTCACCACGAGGTCGACCGGTCCGATCTCGCGCGCGACCTCGAGCGCCTCGGCGCCGTCCTCCGCCTCGAAGACCTCGAAGCCCGCCTCTCGCAGCGCCCGGGCCACGAGGGCCCGCGCCTCGGCCAGGTCCTCGACCAGCAGCACCCGCGCGAAGGTCGCTGGCCCCGGTCGGGTGCGCGCCTCGGGTCGCACCCCGTCGTCCGCGGGCAGGTAGAGGTCGACCCGGGTGCCCACCCCCGGGGCGCTGTCGATCTCGACGAAGCCGCCGCACTGGGTCACGACGCCGTAGACGGCCGCGAGGCCCAGCCCGGCCCGGCGGTCCTTGGTGGAGAAGAAGGGTTCGAGGGCGCGCGCGCGCGTCGCCTCGTCCATCCCGGGCCCGTTGTCGGCGACGGCCACGCGTACGAAGCGACGGCGGTCGCCGGGCGCCAGCCGCTCGAGCGGGGGGGCGCCGGGCGCGACCTCCTCGGTCGCCACCGAGACGCCCCCGCCCGCCTCGGCCAGCGCCTCGCGGGCGTTCTCGAGCAGGCTGGTGAGCGCCTGGGTCAGCTGGGCCCGGTCGACCCGGGCGTCGGGCAGCCGGGGGGTGAGGGCGAGGCTCACCGTGACCGACTCGTCGAGCGCGCCCGACCACGAGGCGACGAGGTCCGAGACGAGCCGGGTGAGGTCGGTCGCCTCGAGGCGGCCCGTCGGGGTCGTGCCGAGGGCGAACAGCCGGCGCGAGACGGCCGCGGCGTGCTCGACGGCCGCGTCGATGCGTCGAGCCGCCTCCGCGGCGGCCGGGTCGCTGCTCGCCGCGAGCAGTGAGGCGTAGCCGCGCACGACGAGCAGGGCGTTGTTGAAGTCGTGGGCGACGCCCGCGGCGAGCGTGGTGACGGCCGCCATCTTCTCGCTCTGGGCCGCCCGCCGGGCGAGTTCGCGCCGGTCGGTGACGTCGGCCAGGACGGCCACGTAGTGGGTGAGTCGGCCCGCCTCGTCCCGGAACGGGGTGAGCGAGACCCGGTCCCAGAACGTCGAGCCGTCGGCGCGGTAGTGGAGGACCTCGCCGGCGAAAGGGCGACCGACGTCGACGGCCGCCCGCTGGGCGGCGATGACGCCGGGGTCCGAGTCGGGTCCGAGCAGCGCGCGCAGGCCGCGGCCGAGGAACGCGCCGTCGCGGTACCCGGTGAGCGACTCGAAGCCCGGGCTCACGTAGAGCGCGGGGTAGTCGTGGTCGAGCGCGTCGAAGACGGCGACGCCCTCGCTGAGGGCCGCGATCATCTCGTCACGCTGCTCGAGCTCGCGCTGGGCGAGGCGACGCCGCTCGTCGTCGAGGATGCCCTGGAAGGCACCCGAGAGGATGAGCGTGACGTCGCCGAGCACGGCCACGGTCTCCTCGCTGAAGCCGTCGGGCTCGGGGGCGTAGAGCGTGAGGACGGCGCGCACCCGGCCGTCGGCGTGGATGGGGAAGGAGGCGACCGAGCCGACCCGGTTCTGGCGGGCCCAGTCGTGCCAGGGGGCGACGTCGGGGTCGGTGGCGAAGGCGTTGTGCACGCGCGCCCGACCCGTCGCGACGGCCTGGATGGCCGGCCCGCGCGAGAGCGGGTCGCCCGGGTCCAGACGCAGGCCCGCGACGACCGGCGCGAGGGTCTCGCGGTCGATGCCGGCGGCCCCGGCGACCTCGAGACCCACCTCGCCGACCGCGCCGACCCACGCCGCGCTGAACTGGCCCCCGAGGGTCGCGAGCTCGCAGACGCGCTCGAAGAAGGCGCTCGGCCCGACCCGGCTACCCGGGGCGAGCAGGTCGAGCAGGCGCGAGCGCAGGGCGACCCCGCGCGCCGAGACCTCGCTCGGGGTGACGTTGACGAGCGTTGCGGCGGCCCCCACCACCCGCCCGGCCTCGGCGAGCGGGAAGAAGCTGATGCGCCAGCGCCGGGGCGCGTCGTAGGGTCCCTTGGGGTCCTGGGCGAGGACGACCTCGCCCGAGGCGACACCCGACAGGGCTCGGGCGAAGTGGGCCTCGAGGGCGGGCCACGCGGCCGGGTCCGAGATCTCCGGGGCGGGGCGGCCCACGACCTCGGCCGGGGAGTGACCGGTGACCCGGGCCTGGACCTCGTTCATGTAGAGCACGCGCATGCGCTCGTCGAGCACCGCGAGGCCCACGCTCGAGTGGCGGGCGAAGTCCGCGAGGGTCGCCGGGTTGGCGGCGAGCAGGGCGAAGGCGCGCGAACGGGCGGCGTCGGCCGCGCCGTCCTCGAGATCGCTCACCCCACCTCCTCGTGACGCCCTTGCCACATCACGGTCGGGCGCTCGGGGCGCCCGGGACCGCATCCTACCGACGTCGACGTCCCGACATAAAGGGAAGAATGCTTCGCCTATCGGCTCGGTCGGGCGAGTACCTCGGCGACCCGCCGGGGCAGCCCGGAGGCGCCGGCGTAGGGCTCGAGCCGGGCGCCGGCGCGTCCGTGGAGGTGGGCCGAGAGCGCGGCCGCCTCCAGCGGGGCGTGGCCGCGCGCGAGGGCGCCGGCGATCAGTCCCGCGAGCACGTCGCCGGTGCCGGCCGTCGCGAGCGCCGCGGTGCCCGAGGTCACGACTCGGGTCGTGCCCTCGGGCGCGGCGACGACCGTGAGGGGGCCCTTCAACAGCACGACGCACCCGGTGGAGGCCGCCAGCTCGCGCGTGGCGCGGAGCCGGTCCGGGGGGACCGGGCGGCCGGTGAGACGAGCGAACTCCCCCTCGTGGGGGGTGAGGACCCACGGCGGTCCGTCGGGGCGCCGCAGCGCGAGGACGGCGGGGTCGAGTCCGTCGGCGTCGAGGACGACCGGCACGCTCGAGCGCGCGAGCGCCGGGGCGAGCCACGCCGCGGCGCCCTCGCCGAGTCCGGGTCCCGCGACGACGGCCCGGGCGCGCGGATCGAGGGTGGCGCTCGCCACCCGCACGACCTCGGCCGGCAGGTCGAGGTCGGTCACCTCGGCGCGACTCGCCAGGCGAACCATCGACGCGCCGCCGGCGAGCGCGCCCGCCGCCACCAGGCGAGCCGCGCCGGGCATCAGGGGGGAGCCGACGAGGGCCACCACGGCGTGGCGCCACTTGTGGTCGTCGGGCGCGTGGCGGAGGAAGCCGACGAGGTCGGCGTCCTCGACGACGCCGTCGCGTGAGGCGGTGACGATGCCGAGGCGGTGCAGCGCGACGCGTCCCGCGAGGGAGGCGGCCGGTCCGGTCACGTGGGCCGGCTTCAGCGCCCCGAGGGCGACGGTCAGCGTGGCGCGCGCGGGCGCGCCGAGCACGGCGCCGGTGTCGGCGTCGACGCCCGAGGGCAGGTCGACGGCCACGACCGGGCCGTCGGCGAGTGGGGCGTGATAGGGGCGCGAGCAGCCCAGGCCGAAGGCGGCGTCGACCACGAGGTCGTAGCCCTCGAGCACGGCCGGCTGGTCGCCGACGGCCAGCACGTCGACGCGCGCGCCGCGGTGCGCGAGCCACGCGGCGCAGACCCGCCCGTCGGCCCCGTTGAGGCCCGGTCCCGCGACGACCGCGACGCGTCGCCCGTAGAGGGTGCCGAGCAGGGCACGGCACTCCTGGGCGACGGCCACCCCGGCGCGGCGCACCAGGGCGGCCGAGCCGACGACGTCGACGGCGACCGCGTCGGCCGCGCGCATGGCCGCGGTGTCGAGCAGCGGCCTCACGCAGGCGCCCCGTCGAGCAGGTCGCGAACGACGTGGGCGATCTCGGCGAGACCGTAGGGCTTCTCGAGGAAGGCCGAGCGACCCGTGGGGGCGGTGACGGCGTCGTGCTCGGGGCTCGGGAAGCCCGAGGTGAAGAGGACGGCCGTCTCGGGTCGTGCGACGAGGAGGCGCGCGGCGAGCTCGCGGCCGTTCATCCGGGGCATCACCACGTCGGTCACCAGGGCGGCGATGGGGCCCGGCTCGGCGGCGGCCCGCTCGAGCGCCTCGAGCCCGTCGACGGCCACCAGCACGCGGTAGCCGAGGTCGGCCAGGTAGCCGCTCACGAGGTCGCGGGCCTCGTCCACGTCCTCCACGACGAGGAGGGTTTCGGTCCCGCGCGTCGACTCGCGCGCGGGTCGGGCGTCGGGGTCCGGCTCGAGCGCGCCACCGACCGCCGGCAGGTACACCTTCACGGTCGTGCCCGCTGCGGGGGAGCTGTAGAAGCGCACGTGGCCTCCGCAGCGGCGCACGATGCCATAGACGGTGGAGAGCCCGAGCCCCGTGCCGGTCGCCTTGGTGGTGAAGAACGGCTCGAACGCGCGTGCGAGCGTGGGCTCGTCCATGCCCTCGCCCGAGTCGGTGATCTGCAAGAGCACGTGGGGCCCCGGGGTGACCTCGGGGTGGAGGTCGGCGTAGTCCTGGTCGAGGTGGGCGAGCGCCGTGCGCACCTCGAGGCTCCCGCCCCGGGGCATCGCCTCGCGGGCGTTGGTGACGAGGTTCAAGATGGCCTGCTCGAGCTGGGCCCGGTCCACCTCGACCGCGGCTAGGCCCTCGGCCAGGTCGAGACGCACGACGACGTCCTCGCCGATCATGCGCTCGAGTAGTCCGAGCGCGTCGCGCACCACCTCGCTCAGGTCGAGGCGCTGGGGATGGATCATCTGGCTGCGGCTGAAGGTGAGGAGGCGTCGGGTGAAGTCGGCGGCCTTCTCGACGGCGGCGTCGATGCGCTGGGCCATCTCGCGCAGGGACGGCTCCTCGAGGCGCTGGGCGAGCAGTCCGGAGTAGCCGCGGATCACGAGCAGCATGTTGTTGAAGTCGTGGGCGACGCCGCCGGCGAGCGTGCCGAGCGCCTCGAGCTTCTGGGACTGGAGGAGTTGGAGCTCCATCTCGCGCGCCGCGGTGACGTCGGTGTTCACCCCGACGAAGTGCGAGGCCCGTCCACGCTCGTCGAGCACCGGCGTGATGGTGAGTCGGTTCCAGAACGGTGTGCCGTCCTTGCGGTAGTTGACGAGCTCGACGAGGGTCTCGCGCTCCTCGGCGATGGCCCGGTCGATCGCCTCGACGGCCTCGGGGGCGGTGTCGGGGCCGTCGAGGAAGGCGGCGCTGCGCCCGAGGACCTCGTCCTCGCTGTAGCCGGTGAGGGTGAGGAAGCTCGGGCTCGCGTAGATGACCCGCCGCTCGTCATCCCCCGTGGTGATGAGCACGCCCTGGCTGATCGCGCGCAGGGCGCGGTCGTGGGTGCGCAGCATCTCCTCGTCGGCCGCGCGCAGGCGCTCGTTGACGAAGCGGTCGAGGGCGAACGAGAGGATGGGCGTGATCTCCGAGAGCGCCCGGATCAGCTCGTCGGTGAAGTAGCCCGGCTGGTCCGAGTAGAGCCCGAGGGTGGCGACGACCCGTCCGCCCTCGCGGATGGGGAACGAGGCCGAGGCGCGGAATCCGAAGCCCGCCGCTCGCCGGTGCCAGGGCAGGGTCATGTCGGAGGCGAGGAAGTCGTTGATGACCTGGGGCACCCCCTCGCGCAGGGCGCGGCCGGTCGGCCCGTGCGAGGTGATGTCCGCGGGGTCGAGGCTCACGCGGAGCTCCTCGAGGTAGGCGGACTGGCCGTGCTTGACCGCGACGTCGACCTCGCCCTCGTGGGGGACCCCGACCCAGGCGAGGGCGAAGCCCCCGACCTCGACGGCGATCCGACAGACGGTGGCGAAGAGGTCGGCCGCGCTGGTGGACTCGCTCACGGCCCGGTTGGTCTCGGCCAGCATCGCGTAGAGGCGCGAACGCTCCTCGAGCTCGTACTGGGCGTCGGTGAGCTCGGTCACGTCGAGGGCCACGATGCCCACTCCCACGACCTCGCGCGCGACGCGCATCGGGTAGTAGCTCGCGAGCCAGTGGCGATGCTTGGGCACCTCCGAGACCTGCTGCTCGGTCAGACGGAGGTTGGTGACGGTCTCTCCGGCGAGGACGCGCTCGTACACGTCGCTCAGGGTCGACCAGGCCCGCGGGGCGACCTCGCTGACGCGCCGGCCGACGTGGTCGGCCACCGAGAGGCCGTGACCGTCGGCGAGGGCCGCGTTGATGACGAGGTAGCGGAACTCCCGGTCGAGCAGGGCGAAGCCGGTCGGGGTGTTCTCGAGGAAGAGGTCGAACAGGGCGGCCCGGTACGCCGGATCCGCACTCACCGAGGGATGGGTGGTCCTCGACGCGCCCGGGGGGTCCGTCGTCCCGCCCCGCCCCCTCTTCGGTTCACGTCGCATCGGCCACGGCCCTCCCCCGCACTCTAGTGAGGTCCGCCCGAGGACCGGGAACCTTCGACGCCCTGAGGGCGGGGCCCGCCACGCGGGCCCCGCCCTCAGGGCGCGGTGCGGCTACCTAAGCCAGGCCGGGATGCCCGTGCTCAGGCGCTTCACCACGGTCACCGGGCCGTTCTTCGAGTTGGTCGTGTAGACGGTGTTCGAGACCGTCTTCACCGACGTCGCGCTCGTCACCTCGTCGATCTGTCCGGCGTTGAGGCCCTGGTGGTTGACCGGCGTGTACTGCAGCGGGGCCAGCGAGGGCGTCTGGGTGAACGTCGAGTGCGTGAGCAGCTTCAAGAAGCTGGCGCGGGTGAAGTTGCGCCCGGCCGCCTTGAGCGCCTCCACGAAGGCGACCCCCCAGCCGACGCCGTACTCGATGTTCCCGTTGAGGGTCGAGGTCGAGGTGAAGCCCGGGAAGTCGGCCGGGTCGGCCTGGAGGACCTTGTACATCCACTTGATCCAGGGGCTACCGCTCGTGGGCGTCGGGAGGTAGGTGAAGCTGATCGCCCCCACCTCGGGGTCGACGCCCAGGCTCTTGAAGGGCTCGGCGACCGTCTGGGGGTCCGAGCCGACGCTGGAGATCACCCAGTGGGGGGTGTAGCTCAGCTGGAGCGCGGCGCCCAGGGCCGCGTCGGTCGCGCCAGGGATCGTGTCGAGGTAGACCACGGTGCACTTGGCGTTCTGGAAGGCCTGGATGTAGGGGGCGATGGACGCGCCGTTGGTCGCGACCAGCGCCGTCGTGGAGTAGAAGTCGGTCACGACGGGGCTCACGCCACCGGCCACCAGTCCGGCCAGGCCGTTGGTGCCGAAGTCGTCACCCTGGCCGAGGAAGCAGACGTTCTGGTTCGCGTAGGCCGAGAGGATGTACTTCGCGAGGATCTTGCTCTCGACGGGGTAGCTCGGCTGCCAGCCGAAGAGTCCCGGGTACTGGGACGGGTCGTTCCAGTCCGAGGAGCCGGAGTTGACGAAGAGCTGGGGCACGCCGTTCTTCTTCAGCAGCGTGCGCACGAGGTCCTGGGTCGGTGTGCCGAGCGAGCCCACCGTGGCGAAGACCGGCAGCGCGAGGAGCTTCTGGGTCTGGGTCACGGTGTTGGGGACCCCGGTGCAGCCGAATCCCGGCGTCCCGTAGCAGTCGTCCTCGAGGACGTAGCGGATCTTGCGACCGTTGATCCCGCCCTTGGAGTTGACGTACTTGAAGACCGCGTTGGCGGCCTTGGCGACCTGGTTGTAGCCCGACGAGGCGATACCCGTCAGCGGGACGGTGGCGCCGATCGTCACCTGGGAGGCCGTCACCCCGGGGACCTTGGGCACCCGGGCCTTGGACGCGGCACCCGCGTCGCCGATCGAGGTGGCCGCGGTGGCCAGGGTCGCGCACAGGAGAAGTGCCGAACCTGCCGTCGCGACGCGTCGCCACTGAGTAATTGCCATCGTGTGATGTCCCCCCTGATGAGTGTGTCCGGAACGGCTGGTTACCGCCTGGTACCGCTTACGTGGGCGAGCGTAGGCCCTCCCCGGTTGGAACGCAAGTCACTCCCGCTCGCGCGCGTGGGCGCGCCGGGCGCGCAGGTGCCGGTACGTCCCGGCGATGCCCATCGGCGAGAACATCATGGTCACGATGAGCAGCGCCCCGAAGATGATGCCGTTGAGCTGGCTCGCCAGGTTGCCCTGGGGGTTGAGGCCCGTGTGGGCGACGAACCACGCGATGACGTTGGTCGAGTAGGCGTAGACGACCCCGCCGATGATCGCCCCGGAGATCGTGCCGATCCCCCCGATCACGATCACCGCCAAGATCGTGATCGACAGGGCGAAGCCGTAGGTCGCGGGCGAGACCGAGTTGTTCAGCAGGGTCCACAGGGCCCCGCCGAGCGCCGCGTAGGCGGCGCTGATGACAAAGGCGATGACCCGGGTGCGCGGCAGGGGGACTCCCACGAGCTCGGCGGCGACGTCGTTGTCGCGCACCAGGCGCATCGCCCGGCCGGTGCGGCTGGCGAACAGGTTGGCCATGAGGAAGAACGCGACGCCGGTGGCGACCATGACGATGTCGGTCAGCCACAGGGTGTCGGTCGTGAGCGTGGGCGTGCCGGCGTGGAAGAGCCCGACGAGCCAGTGCGGGGCGGTCGCCGTGTTGGGCAGCTGGAGCCCGGAGTCCCCGCCGGTCCAGGAGCTGAACGAGCTGAGGATCGCGGGGAAGGCCACCGCGAAGGCCAGGGTCATGCCGGCGAGGTAGGGACCGCGCAGCCGGGTGGCCGGCAGGCCCAAGAGCAGTCCGAACAGGGCCCCGACCACGACCGAGATGAGCAGGGTCACCACGATCGGGGTGGTGGCGTGGTGGTTGGCCCAGATGGCGGTGGCGAAGGCCCCGACCCCCATGAAGGCCCCGTTGCCGATCGAGATCTGGCCCGAGGCGCCGGTCAGGAACGACAGTCCGAGCAGCACGATGGCCATCCCGGCCCCGGTGGCGAGGTTGAAGTCGGTGGGCACCGAGAGGAAGGCGGTCGCGAACACGACGGCGTCCACGAGGATCACGGTGAGCATCGCGCGCGCGAGGGCCGGGTGCTCGGTGCGCACCGTGGGCAGGGAGCCGACCAGCCCCGCGGCGGCCGCGACGGCGGCCACGACCACGAGGGCGACGGCGTCGCTGGCGCGTGGGGCGAGCGTGAGAGCGAGTGCGACCGCCACGACGAGCGCGCCGAGCGCCACGGCGCCGTGGCGGGCGACGGGGCTCATACGCGCCTCGCCGCGCTACGGGTGAGCAGCCCGTTGGGCCGCACCATGAGCGACACGATGAGGATGGCCAGGGCCACGAGGATGATCGCGTTGGAGTTGAGGTAGTCGCCGACGAACTGCAAGACCACCCCCAGCGCGATCCCCGAGGTGACCGCGCCCACCGGGCTGTCGAGCCCGCCCACGGCCGCGGCGATGAAGCCGAAGGCGAAGATGCCGTCCATGAGCTGTGGGGTGAGGCCGGTGAAGAAGTTCGACGCGACCAGGATCGCGGTGACCGCGCCGACCGCCGTCGAGAGCATCCAGCCCAGGGTGAGCATCCGACCGACCCGCACGCCCAAGAGCCGTGAGACCTCGGGCGCGAGGGCCGAGGCCCGCAGCTGCAGGCCGAGGCGGGTGTAGCGGAACAGGACGACGATGGCTCCCATGACCGCGAGGGCGGTCACGACCTCGAAGAGGCTGAACGGCGAGAGGCCGACCGGCTGGCCGCCCAGGCGCCAGTCGATGGGGGAGAAGGGGGCCGGCAGGCTCCGTGGCGTGGTCGACCAGATCGCCGCGGCGAAGGCCTCGAGGATGATGAGGTAGCCCACCATCACGACGATGGGGTTGATCTCGGGCTTGCCGTAGAGCGGGCGCACGAGGACCCGCTCGGTGACCGCACCGATCGCGAAGGCCGCCACCAGGCTCACCCCCACGCAGACCCAGTAGGGCCAGCTATAGGAGAGCAGACCCATGCCCAGGTAGGTCGCGAACATGGGCATCGCGCCCTGGGCGAAGTTGAGCACGCGGGTCGCACGCCAGACCAGCACCAGGCTCAGGGCCACCAGGCCGTAGATGGCGCCGTTGGTGAGTCCGCCGAGGATGTCGGTCACGACCCGCGACGTGAGGAAGCCGTCCACTACTCCACCATCCCGAGGTAGTACTGGCGCAGGCGCTCGTCGGCGGCGACCTCGGCCGCCGAGGCGTCGGCGACGACGCTGCCGACGTTGAGCACGACGGCGTGGTGCGCGATGCGCAGCGCCGAGGAGGCGTTCTGCTCGACGAGCACCACGGTCAGGTCACTGGTCGCGCACAGCTCGGCGACGGTCGCCATCAGCTGGGCCGTCACGAGGGGGGCGAGACCGAGCGAGGGCTCGTCGAGCAGCAGGACCGAGGGGCGGGCGATGAGGGCGCGCGCCATGGCGAGCATCTGGCGCTCGCCTCCCGAGAGCTTGGCGGCGTGCTGCTTGCGGCGCTGGCCGAGCACCGGGAACGCCTCGTACTGCTGGGCGAGGCCCTCCTCGAGGGGCACCTTGGCCACGATCGCCCCGAGGCGCAGGTTCTCCTCGACGGTGAACTCGGCGATGACCCCGCGGCCCTCGGGCACGTGACCGACCCCCAGGCGCGCGATCTCCTCGGGCTTGAGCCGGGTGAGGACCCGCTCGTCGAGCGACACGGTGCCGCTGCGGGGGGTGACGAGGCCGCTGATGGTGCGAAGCAGCGTCGTCTTGCCGGCCCCGTTGGCGCCGAGCACCGCCGTGATCTGGCCGGTCTCGGCGCGCAGGGTGACCTCGCGCAGGGCGCGGACGGCCCCGAAGGTCACGGTGAGCCGGTCGACCCCGATCACTCGCTCACCCCGAGGTAGGCCTCGATGACCGCGTGGTTCTCGCGCACCTCGCCCGGCGTGCCCGTGGCGATGACTTGCCCGAAGTTCAGCACGACGAGGCGGTCGACGAGGGGCATCACGAACTCCATGTTGTGCTCGACGAGCAGCACGCCTATCCGCTGGCGCAACTCGACGATGTGTGCGGCGAACTCCTCGAGCTCGGCCTCGTCGAGCCCCGAGGCGGGCTCGTCGAGCATGAGGAGCCGGGGCTCGCCCATGAGCGCCCTCGCCAGGGCCACCTTCTTCGCCGTGCCGTAGGGGATGGTCGAGGGCAGGCGGTGGGCGACCGCGGCGATGCCGAGGCGCTCGAGCATCGCCATCGCGTCGGCGCGCAGCGCCCTCTCGGCGCGCATCGCCTGGGGCAGGGCCAGCAGGCTCGAGACGACGCCGCCGGCCGGGCGGCTCTGGGCGCCGGCCATCACGTTCTCGAGCACGCTGCAGCGCCCGAAGAGCCCGACCCCCTGGAGTGTCCGCGCGACGCCGGCGCGCGCGAGCTCGCTGGGCCGCAGGTTGGACGCGCCACGGGTGTGGAAGTGGACGTGGCCCTCGGAGGGCCGCACGAAGCCGCAGGCGACGTTGAAGGCCGTGGTCTTGCCCGCGCCGTTGGGGCCGATGAGCCCCACGATCTCTCCGGAGGCGACCCCGAAGGAGACGTCGTCGAGCGCGCGCAGACCCTCGAAGTGGACCGACACGTGGTCGAACTCGAGTAGCGCCTCGCCCCCCGCGTCAGTCATTGGGCGTCAAACTAGCCCGCGCGGACGGGCCCCTCGGTTCACCGGTCCCCGAAGGAGCGGGGCTAGCCGATCACGCTCGCGCAGTGCCAGCACTTCGTGGCGGCCGCGGGCAGGTCGCTCGAGAGGCACTCGGGGCAGGTCTTGGTGGGCGGGGGCGGCTCGGGCGCCCCGAAGACGGTCGTCCCGCGCTTGGCCATGAAGGCGCGGTAGGGCACGACGAGGACGAAGTAGATCACCGCCATGAAGATGACGAAGTAGACGATGGCCGAGATGAAGGCCCCGAGGTTGACCTCCTGTCCGTTGATGAACCACGTGAGCCCGGGCTTCGCGGGGTTGCCGGCGATGGAGTTGATGAGCGGGGTCACCACGTTCGTGGTGAACGCCGAGATCAGATTGGAGAACGCGAGGGCGACGACCAGCCCGACCGCGACGACGATCAGGTCGCCGCGCATGAGGAAGTTCTTGAATCCCTTCAGCATGGTGCCTCCTCCGACGATGCTGCGCCCGACTCTATTGGGTGGGCGCGGGCCGCGTCGGGACTAGGGGCTGGCGACGAGCGACGAGACCGTCGTGACGATCTCCTCCGCGCTGGCGCCGGGCCCCAGGACGGCGGCGACACCGGCGTCGCGCAGGAGGGCCACGTCGTCGGGCGGGACGATTCCCCCCACCACGACCGGGATGGAAGAGCCTCGCTCGCGCAGGGCCGCGACCACGAGGGGAGCGAGGGTGAGGTGGGCCCCCGAGAGCATCGAGACGCCCACCACGTCGACGTCCTCGTCGATCGCCGAGGACGCCACCGACTCGGGCGTCTGGAAGAGCCCGGTGTAGACGACCTCCATGCCGGCGTCGCGCAGGATCCGCGCGACGACCTTGACCCCACGGTCGTGGCCGTCGAGCCCGACCTTGGCGACGAGCACCCGGCTCACAGGGTCGGCACCTCGACGTAGCGACCGAACACCCCGGCCAGGGTCGCCATCATCTCGCCGACGGTGGCGTAGACGCGGGCCGCGTCGATCAGGGCGGGCATCAGGTTGAGCGTGGGGTCGGCGGCGTCCTCGCGCAGGCGCGCCAGGGCCTTGTCGACCTGCTCGGCGTCGCGGCTCGCGCGCACCGCCCCCAGGCGCGCGCGCTGGCGCCGCTCGTCGGCGTCGGTGATCTTGAGGATCTCCAGGCCGTCGGTCTCGTTGCCCTCGGTAAAGCCGTTCACGCCCACCACGACGCGGTCGCCGGCGTTGAGGGTGCGCTCGAGCTCGTAGGCCGAGTCGGCGATGCGCCCCTGGAACCAGTTCTCCTCGATGCCCCGGACGCACCCCTCGAGCATCGAGCCGCCGCCGAGGGAGGCCACGTGGGCGAAGACCTCCTCGGCCTGGCGCTCGAGCTCGTCGGTCAGGCTCTCGACGAACCACGAACCCCCGAGCGGGTCGGCGACGTGGGCCACGTTGGTCTCGTGGGCGATGACCTGCTGGGTGCGCAGCGCGATGCGCGCCGCCCTCTCCGAGGGCAGCGCCAGGGCCTCGTCGAGGGAGTTGGTGTGCAGGCTCTGGGTGCCGCCGAGCACCCCGGCGAGCGCCTCGATCGCGGTGCGCGCGACGTTCACCTCGGGCTGCTGGGCCGTGAGCGACACCCCGGCGGTCTGGGTGTGGAAGCGCATCTGCCAGCTGCGCTCGTCGCGCGCCCCGTAGTGCTCGCGCATCCAGCGCGCCCAGAGGCGCCGGGCCGCGCGGTACTTGGCGACCTCCTCGAAGAAGTCGATGTGGGCGTTGAAGAAGAACGACAGGCGCGGGGCCACCGCGTCGACCTCGAGGCCGGCCTCGCGGGCGAGCTCGACGTAGGCGAAGCCGTTCGCGAGGGTGAAGGCGAGCTCCTCGGCGGCCGTGGAGCCGGCCTCGCGGATGTGGTAGCCCGAGATCGAGATCGAGTTCCACTTGGGCATCTCGGCCGCGGTGAAGGCCATGGTGTCGCGCACCAGGCGCATCGAGGGCCGGGGCGGGAAGACGAACTCCTTCTGGGCCTGGTACTCCTTCAAGATGTCGTTCTGCAGCGTCCCGCCGAGGCGCTCGCGCGGCACCCCGGCCGACTCGGCGTGGGCGACGAACAGCGCGAGCATCACCGCGGCCGGGGCGTTGATGGTCATCGAGGTCGTGATCGCCGAGAGGTCGATCCCCGCAAAGAGGTCGTGGACGTCGGCGAGCGAGTCGATCGCGACCCCGCAGCGCCCGACCTCGCCCAGGGCCATCGGGTCGTCGGAGTCGAGACCGAGCAGGGTCGGCATGTCGAAGGCCGTCGAGAGGCCGGTGCCGCCGGCCGCGATGATCTCGCGGAAGCGCCGGTTGGTGTCGAGCGCGGTGCCGAAGCCCGCGAACATGCGCATCGTCCAGAGCCGGGTGCGGTACATCGAGGCGTGGATGCCCCGGGTGTAGGGGTAGAGGCCCGGGTACTCGCCCTCGGGCGCGCCGTAGACGGGCTCGAGCGGCATCCCCGAGAGGGTGGTGAAGCGAGCCCGGCGGATGGGGGCCCGCTCGTAGAGGTGGGCCCAGGCCTCGGCGTTGCTCGTCGTCGCCACTCGGGGACCTCCTTGTCGGCCGCGTCCAGCATAGGGTCGGCCCCCGTCGGGCTCAGTCCGAGGGGTCGGCGATCTCCAGGGCCAGCAGGGGGGCCGAGGCCTTGTTGAGGCACTCGAGGTACTCGGCCGCCCCCCGGCTGTCGGCCACCACGCCCCCGCCGGCCTGCACGGTGGCCCAGCCGTCGGCCAGGGCGACCGTGCGGATGGTGATGGCGAAGTCGGCGTTGCCCGAGAGGGCGAAGTAACCGACCGCCCCCCCGTAGGGGCCCCGGAAGGTGGGCTCGAACTCGTCGATGATCTCCATCGCGCGCACCTTCGGGGCCCCCGACAGGGTGCCGGCGGGGAAGACCGCGTCGAAGGCGTCGAAGGCGTCGAGGCCCGGTCGCAGCCGGCCGTCCACGTGGCTCACCAGGTGCATGAGGTGGCTGAAGCGCTCGACGTGGGCCAGCTGCTCGACGCGCACCGAGCCGGGCTCGGCGACCTTGCCGATGTCGTTGCGCCCGAGGTCGACGAGCATGACGTGCTCGGCGATCTCCTTCTCGTCCGAGGTGACCTCGACCTCGAGCGCCCGGTCCTCCTCCTCGGTGGCGCCGCGGGGTCGGGTGCCGGCGATGGGCCGGGTCGAGACGACCCCGTCGTGGACGCGGACCAGCATCTCGGGGCTCGCCCCGACGAGCTGGCGCTCGCCGGCGTCGATCAGGTACATGTAGGGCGAGGGGTTGAGCGCCCGCAGCACCCGGTAGAGCGTGAGCGGGTCGACCCTCGTGGGCCGACGGAACTGCTGGCTCGGCACCACCTGGAAGACGTCGCCGTCGTGGATGTAGGCGCGGGCTCGCTCGACGACTGCCTCGTAGCGCTCGGGCGTGAAGTTGGAGAGCCGCGCGGCGATCTCGCGCACCGCGATCGTCGCGCGCTGGTCGGGCGCCGTGGCGACGAGTCGCTCGGTGAGGGCGTCGGGGGCGGGCGCCGGGGCGAGGAGCGCCTCGACCAGCTCCTCGAGGCGGGTGCGCGCGTCGCGGTAGCTCTCCTCGGGGGAGCCCTCGACGAGGGCGAGGGCGACCACGGTGGTCGAGTGGCGCAGGTGGTCACAGATCAGCATCGCCCCGGGGAAGCCGAAGTCCACCTCGGGCCAGGACGGCTCGCCGGGGTGCCCCGGGAGTCGCTCGAGGCGGCGCACGTGGTCGTAGCTGACAAAGCCGACCGCCCCGCCGATCAGGTCGGGCAGCTCCGGGGTGGGGGCGACCCGGTAGCGGCCGAGCCGGGCGCGCAGCGCGGCGAGCGGGGACGGCTCGCTCAGCGCGCCGTAGTCCGCCCCGGCGACGGTCTCGCCCCCCGGGGTCGTGAGCCGCCAGAGCCGGTCGAGCCCCACGAAGGAGTACCGACCGGTCGTCTCGGCGAGGGCCGCGCTCTCGAGCAGGAAGAAGGCCCGCCCCCGGAGCCGGTCGTAGAGGGTGACCGGTGTCTCGCGGTCGAGCTGGAGGGTGGCGGTGAGTGGGATCACGTTGTAGCCCGCGCCGACGAGCCCGTCGAAGCCGGCCCTCGTGAGCGTCTCCACGCCGAGAGGTTAACCACCGGCCGTAGGATTGGCCGATGGACGCCTCGACGCGCGTGCTCGTGGTCGACAACTACGACTCGTTCGTCTACAACGTCGTCCAGTACCTCGCCGAGCTCGGGGCCGAGCCGGTCGTGCGCCGCAACGACGACGTCACCCCCGAGGACCTCGAAGGGCTCGGGGTCGCCGGAGTCGTCCTCTCACCCGGTCCGGGACACCCGCGGGCGGCGGGCTGCGACGTGGCGATGGTGCGCCACTGCCTGGGTGCTTGGGTCCCGCTGCTCGGTATCTGCCTCGGCCACCAGGCGATCGCCGAAGCCCTCGGGGGCCGGGTCGTCCACGCCCCCGAGCTCGTCCACGGGCGCGCGAGCGTGGTCACCCACGACGCCGCGGGGTTCTTCCGCGACGTCGCCGACCCGCTCGTCGTCGGGCGTTACCACTCGTTGGTCGTCGACGCCGACTCCCTGCCCGAGGGACTCGAGGTCAGCGCGCGCGCGCACGGGCTCGTGATGGGCATCCGTCACCGGCGCGCCCCCATCGAGGGCGTGCAGTTCCACCCCGAGTCGGTCCTGACCCAGGACGGCCACCTCATGCTCGCCAACTGGCTCGAGTCGATCGGGGTGGCGCGCGCGCGCGAACGGGCCGCGGCGCTCGCCCGGCGCGCCGAGGCGGTGCGCGCGGTGCTGCCCGTTCCCGGCCCCTAGGCGAACGACCCGCCGACGCCCACCCGGGTCTCGACCGCCCCGTCGGCGCCGCGCTCGACGCGGTAGGCGGCCGGGCCGGACTCCGGGTCGCAGTCGACGTCGGCGACCACCCGCGTGGCGGTGTCGCCCTCGTACCACAGGCCCACGTGGTCGTCGGTCGCGAAGCTCGTGGGCAGCGACCCGTCGGCGACGAGGCGCTGGAGGAGGGGGCGGCGCTGGGTCTCGGAGTCGTAGTGCACACCGTTGCCGTAGGGCACGAGGGCGAGGCCGTCGTAGACCGGGGCGAGGGTGGGGCCGAAGGAGTCGGTCGGCCCGCCGACGTGCCAACAGATCGACCCGGCCGAGACCCCGCCGAGGATGACGCCTCGCTCCCACGCCTCGCGCAGGGCGGCGTCGACCCCGTGGAGCCGCCACAGGGCGAGCAGGTTGGCCACCGAGCCCCCGCCCACCCAGACGAGGTCGGACCCGCAGAGCCGCTCGACCGGGTCGGCCGAGGGCTGGGGGAACACGCGGAACCACGTGACGTCGCAGCCCGTCGCGGCGAAGGCCTCGAAGGCCATCGCGTAGCTCGAGGTCGGGTCGCCCGCGGCCGTCTCGAGCACGCACACGCGCGGGCGCGTCCGGCCCGTCCGGGCGAGCGCGTCGAGGACCATCGCGCCCGGGCGCATCGTCCCCTGGGTCGGGCCCGGAACCCAGCCGCCGGAGGTCGCGAGGATGCGGGGGGTCGTCACGGGAACGTTCTAGCGGAAGGGGGGCTGCGTAGGATGCGTCGGTACAGAGGAGGGCCATGGCCGAGACGATCACCGACCTCGACGCGCGCATCGACGCGCTGCTCGCCGAGGTCCCCCCGCGCGAGGTCGACCCGACCACCTTCCTCGGCGCGCAGTTCGACCGCGGCCTCGCCTGGGTGCACTTCGCGGAGGGCTGCGGCGGCCTCGCGGGCAGTCCCGCCGAGCAACAGCACACCATGGTCCGGCTTCTGAACGCCGGCGCGCCCACGGCGATGCTGCGCAACGTCATCGGCTACGGGATGGTCGCCCCGACGATCGCGGTGCACGGCACCGAGGAGCAGAAGTCGCGCTTCCTGCGGCCCCTCTTCACCGGCGAGGAGGTGTGGTGCCAGCTCTTCAGCGAGCCCGGCGCCGGCTCGGACGTCGCGAGCCTGGCCACTCGGGCCGAGCGCGACGGCGACGAGTGGCTCCTCAACGGCCAGAAGGTCTGGACGACCCTCGCCCACGTGGCGAGCTACGGGCTGATCATCGCGCGCACCGACCCCGACCAGCCCAAGCACCGGGGGATCACGGCCTTCCTGGTGGACATGCACGCGCCCGGGGTCGAGGTGCGCCCCCTCTACCAGGCGACGGGCGAGGCGGAGTTCAACGAGTGCTTCTTCACCGACGCGCGCGTGCCCGACACCCGGCGCCTGGGCGGGGTGGGCGAGGGCTGGACCGTCGCCATCACGACGCTGATGAACGAGCGGGTCTCGATCGGCGGCGGCGTGCCGCCGCGCGACTCGGGCCTCATCGGCCAGGCCCTCACGCTGTGGCGCGAGCGCTGGTCCGGGCGCGTCGACGCCCACGCGAGCGCGGTGCGCGCGCGCGTGATGGAGGCCTGGGTCCGCGCCGAGGTGTCGCGGCTCACGAACTGGCGCGCGAGCGACCTGCGCGACGCCGGGACCCCGGGGCCGGAGGGTTCGGTCGCCAAGCTCGCCTCGGCCGAGGGCAACCAGCGCCTGAGCGAGCTGTGCGTCGACCTGCTCGGGGCCGAGGGGATGCTCTACGGCTCGGCGTTCCCACTGGTGCGCCCCACCGAGACGAGCTACGCGAGTGGCGACGTGCGCAAGGTCTTCATCCGCTCGCGGGCGAACTCCATCGAAGGGGGCACCAGCGAGGTGATGCGCAACATCATCGGCGAGCGGGTGCTCGGCCTGGCCGGTGAGCCCCGCGCCGACAAGGGCGTCGCCTGGAAGGACGTGCCCCGGGGCTAGCGCCGGGGCGTCGCGTCGTGGACCCCTCCGCCGTCGCCGACTACCGGGCCGCCACCGAGGAGTTCCTCGCCGCGGCGGCCCTGGCCGGGCCGCCCGCGCTCGACCGCCGGGTGGCCGACGGCTGGAGCGCGCGCCAGGTGATCCACCACGTCGCCGACGCCGAGGCCCAGTCCTACGCGCGGCTGCGCCGGCTGCTCGCCGAGCCCGGGCCCCTCATCCAGGGCTACGACGAGGGGGCCTGGGCCGCGTGTCCGGCGCTCGGCTACGAGGAGTTGGCGGTCGAGAACGCCCTCGCCGTCTTTCGCGCGGTGCGCGCCGCCAGCGCCGACCTGCTCGAGCGGCTCACGCCCGAGGACCTCGCGCGCGAGGGACGGCACACGGAGTCGGGCGCCTACAGCGTCACGACCTGGCTCGAGACCTACACCCGTCACCCGCGCGAGCACGCCGCCCAACTGGCCGAGGCGCTGGCGGCGGGGTAGCGCTAGTCGAAGACGGGGCTGAGCGTCCGGCTGCGCTTGAGCTCGTAGAAGCCCGGGGTCGCCATCACCGCGAGGACCCCGTCGAGCAGACGTCCGGCCGCCTCGCCCTTGGGCGCCGGGGTGACGACGGGCCCGAAGATGGCCTGACCGGCAACGTGGATGACCGGGGTGCCGACCTCGTAGCCGACGGGCTCCATGCCGGCCGCGTGGCTGGCGCGTAGGGCCTCGTCGAAGCCGGTCGTGGCGGCCGCCTCGGCGAGGTCGGCCTCGAGACCGACGTCGGCCAGGGCGGCGGCGACGACGGCCGCGCGGTCCTTCTCCCCGCCGGGGTGGATGCGCGTGCCCATCGCCGAGTAGAGGGGCTCGACGACACCGGGCCCGTAGCGCTGTTCGGCGGCGATCAGGACGCGCACCGGACCCCAGCCGTCGTCGAGGAAGGCCCGGTAGTCGGCGGGCAGGTCGCGGCCCTCGTTGAGCACCGACAGGCTCATCACGTGGAAGGCGACTTCGAGGTCGCGCACCGTGGAGGCCTCGAGCAGCCACCGGGAGGTGAGCCACGCCCAGGGGCAGAGGGGGTCGACCCAGAGGTCTACGCGGTCGGTCATGGGGGAACCTCGCTCGATGGTGTCAGCGTGCGGCGTGCGCCGCGACCACGGTAGTCACCGCGTTGGCGACCCCGACCGCCGTGGGCAGGTCGAGCATCTCGTCGATGGCGTGGGCGTTGGCCCCCGGCCCCCCGACCCCGGTGGCGACGAACTGGACCCCGGGGTAGCGCCGGGCGAGCGAGCCGAGGAAGGGGATGGAGCCGCCCTCGCCGGTGTAGCCGAGCGGCTGGCCGAAGGCATCCTGCGAGGCGGCCTGGAGGGCCTCGTGCAGCCAGGGCGCGAACGTCGGGGCGACCCACCCGTCGCCCGGGTGCTGGGGCACGACGCGCACGTGCGCGCCCGAGGGCACGTCGGTGGTGAGGGCCCGCTCGATGGCCGCCAGGGCCGGCGCCGCGGCGACCGTGGGGGGCAGGCGGAACGAGAGGGTGGCCGTGGTGAAGGGGCGCAGCACGTTGCCCGCGTCGGCCGGCGCCGGGATGCCGGCCATCCCGATGGTCGAGAGCGTCGGGCGCCAGGTCTTGTTGAGGATCCGGTCCTCGGCGTCGGCGCCCATGAGCCGCACGCCCTCGAGCAGGGGCAGGCCCTGGGCGGCGACGTCGCCGAACTGCGCCGCGAGCGTGCGCGCGGCGTCGCGGTGCTCGGCCCGGATCTCGGCGTGCAGCTCGCCCAGCAGGACCCGACCGGTCTCGGCGTCCTCGAGGCGGTCCATGAGCTGGCGCAGGACGCGGAACGAGGAGGGCACGACGCCGCTCGTCGAGCCCGAGTGCTGGCCCTGGGAGAGCACCGAGACGGTCACCTCCACGTTGACGTTGCCTCGCAGCGAGGTCGTCACCCACAGACGGTCGTAGGAGACGGCCCCCGAGTCCAGGCAGATCAGGAGCTGGACGTCGCCGAGGTGTTCGGCCAGGTGGTCGAGGTAGGCCTCGAGGTCGGGGCTGCCGCTCTCCTCGCTCGCCTCGATCAGTACCACGCAGCGCCCGTGGGGCGTGCCGGCGGCCTCGAGGGCCTCGAGGGCGCTGAGGGCGGCGAAGGCCGCGTAGCCGTCGTCGGAGACCCCTCGGGCGTAGACCCGGTCCCCCCGGCGCACCGGGCTCCAGGGCGCGAGACCCTCGGACCAGTCCCCGAGGGGCGGCTGCTTGTCGAGGTGGCCGTAGAGCACGACGGTCCCGTCCGTCGGGCCCGTCGCCTCGACGGTCACGACGAGCGTCGGGGTGCGCCCGGGCAGGCGCACGACCTCGACACGGTGGCGTGCGAGCTCTCGACGCCGGGCCCAGTCGGCGAGCAGCTGGGCGGCGCGCTCGAGCTGGCCGGAACCCTCCCAGTCCGGGTCGAACTGGGGCGAGAGCGCGGGGATCGCGCCGAACTCCATCAGGGGGTCGAGGGCGGTGCGTTCGAAGTCGGCGAGGGTGAGCAGCGGCATGGCTGCGAGGCTACCGGGCCCGCTCGAGCTCGACGGCCCGCCAGCAGTACCACGCGACCTCCGAGCGCACCCCGGCGAAGGGGTCCCCGAGGGGCCTCAGGGCCCGTTCGCTCACCATCTCGTCGAGCCCGTGCAGGAGGCTCCAGCCGTGACGCACCCCGAAGTCGCCGGTCGGCCACACGTCGGGTCGGCCCAGGGTGTGCATGAGGTACATGTGGGCGCTCCACACTCCCAGCCCGCGCACGGCGACGACCTCGGCCGTCACGTCGGACTCGCTCATCGTCGCGTGGCGCGAGAGCGCGAGACGTCCGTCGAGGGTCCGCTCAGCCAGGTCGGCCATGGCGGTCGCCTTGGCGTTGGAGAGCCCGACTCCGCGTAGGCGGTCGTGGCCCGCCGCGAGGATCGCCTCGGGGGTGACGTCGCCCTGGCAGAGCTCGACGACCCGGGCGTGGATCGTGGCGGCGGCCTTGGTCGCGAGGAGCTGGTAGGTCACCGAGCGGGTCAGGTTCGCGAAGCGCGCGGCGACCGGCGCGGCGCGCCGGCGCGGTGGGGGTCCGACCCGGCGCACGAGGGCCCGAAAGGCCGGGTCCGCCCGGACGATCGCCCGAGCCGTCGCCGCGGGGTCGGGTCGAGTCACGCTTGAACTATGCCAGAGGGGTGCGACGGATGTAGACGCCCTCGGGTGGGCTCTCGGCCGACTCGACGACCTGGTGCAAGAGGGCGGCGATGGCCCGAACGGGTGCGGAGGGGAACCCGTAGCGCCGGGTCGCGAGCACGACGCGCCGTTTCGCGATGCTCTCGATCGCCAGGCCCACGAAGTTGGCCCGCAGGTGGGGCGAGAGCATGGTCGCGGGCAGGATCGACGGACCGTGCCCGTCGAAGGTCATCGAGGCGATGGTGCGCAGCCCGTCGAGCTCGACGCGAGCGCTGAGCGTGACGCCGGCGGCGCGGGCGGCGTCGTCGATCTCGCGGCGGATCGGCGTCCCGCTCAGGGGCAGGAGGAGCTCGTGACGGGCGAGGGTCGACCAGGCCAGGGGGAGGGGCTCGCGAGTGAGCGCGTGGTCCCGCGCGGCGATGACGACCAGGTCCTCGATGAACAGGTCGCTCTCGGCGAGCTCGGCCGACTGGACGGGCCAGGCGAGGACTGCGAGGTCGAGCTGGCCGTTGGCGAGTCGGGGCTCGAGGGCCGAGTTCGTGCCCTCCGAGATGTGCAGGACGATCTTCGCGTAGCGCCGGCGCAGGCTCTCGAGCAGGAGTGGGACGACCCAGCGCCCGGCCGTGCCGATCATGCCCAGGGTGACGACGCCGGCGACGTCGGCGTTGAGCTCCGAGACGTCCGAGGCGATAGCCCGGACCTCGTTGAGGATGCGTCGGGCGCGCTCGACGACCACCGCGCCCGACTCGGTGAGGGTGCCGGAGGTGCGATCGACGAGGGCCGTCCCGAGGTCGGCCTCGAGCCGGGCGACCCGATGCGAGATGTTGGACTGCACGGTCCCCAGGGCGTCCGCGGCCCGCGAGAACGTCCCGTTGTCGGCGATCCCCACCAGGGCCTCGAGCTGGCGGAGTTCCATCATCGAAAGTATAGATATGAAGTATCTGTGCTATGCGCTTGCCAGATAGTTGGACAGGCGCCATACTTGTACTCGCCTAGTTCATCCGAGCCCCCCCTTCGGGTGAACCCCAGGTTTTGCAAGAGGACCAGCCTCCCCCCGGCTGGTCCTCTTGCGCTTTTCCGGGCTTGTTAGCGTGACCTCCATGGTGCGTCGGCCCCGGGCTTCCACGTGGCTCGCCGAGCGCGCCGTCGTCTCGGTCAACCGCCTCTCACGGCTGCTCGGGCGCGGCGAGGGCACGGTGATCGGCGGGCGCGCCGGGCTCGCCCTCGACCCGTCGCTGCTGGGCGGGCTCGCGCGGGGGCGCACCGTGGTGCTCGTCTCGGGCACCAACGGCAAGACCACCACCACGGCCCTGGTGGCCGCCGGCTGGGGCGGGCCCGTCGCGGTGAACGACACCGGCTCGAACATGGTCCAGGGCCACGTCGCCGCCCTCGCCGGACGGCCCGGCGTCCCGGCGGCGCTCGAGGTCGACGAGTCCTGGCTCCCCGGCATCGCGGCGGCGACCCGGCCGGCGGTGGTCGTGCTGCTCAACCTCTCGCGCGACCAGCTTGACCGCGCCAACGAGGTCCGGCGCGTCGCGCTGCGCTGGCGCGACCTGTGCGCGACGCTCACCGACACCGTGGTGGTGGCGAACGCTTCGGACCCGCTCGTCGCCTTCGCGGCCGAGACGGCCCCCTCGGTCGCGTGGTGCGACGTGGCGACCCCGTGGCGCCTGGACGCCGTGTCGTGCCCGCACTGCACCGCGCCGCTCACCTTCGCGCCTTCGGGCTGGTCGAGCACGTGCGGCTTCGCCCAGCCCCCCGCGACGACGGTGCTCTCCGAGGGGTCGTTGCGCGTCGACGGGATCGAGGTGGACCTCGAGCTGTCGCTGCCGGGCGCGGTGAACCGGGCGAACGCGGCGTTCGCCCTCACCGCCCTCGCACGGGTGGGCGTCGACCCGCGCGCGGCCGCGACCCGCATGGCGAGCGTGCGCGAGGTCGCCGGGCGTTACGCGCGGCGTCGCTGGCGCGGCGGCGAGGTGCGACTCGTGCTCGCGAAGAACCCGGCCGGGTTCAGCGCGGCGCTCGAGGAGGTCGCGGACGCCCCCGGAGACCTCTGGATCGCGGTCAACGCGAGGATGGCCGACGGCCGGGACCCCTCGTGGCTCTACGACGTGCCCTTCGAGCGCCTCGCCGGGCGGGCCGTCACCTGCCTCGGGGAGCGGCGCCTCGACCTCGCGACCCGCCTCGACTACGGCGGGGTCGACGTGCGCGTCGGGGACGCCGTGCCCGACCCGCCCCCGGACCGTCCGGTCACGATCGTGGCCAACTACACCGCGTTCCAGGAGTGGAACGCACGCACGGCGCCGTGAGGGTCGCCCTGCTCTACCCCGAGCTGCTCGGGACCTACGGCGACGGCGGCAACGCGCTGGTGCTCGCCGAGCGGGCCCGGCGCCGACGGCGGCCCGTCGAGCTCGAGACGGTGACCCTGGACGACCGGCTGCCGCCGGCGGACCTCTACCTGCTCGGCGGTGGCGAGGACGGCCCCCAGCGCCTGGCCGCCGACCTACTGCGTCGGGGTGACCTCGTCGCCCGGGTGGCCGACGGGGCGCGGGTGTTCGCGGTGTGCGCCGGGCTGCAGGTGCTGGGCACGAGCTTCGCGGTCGAGGGCGACGACCGCTACGACGGCGTCGGGCTCGTTGCGGCGACGACGGTGCGCGGCGAGCGGCGCAGCGTCGGCGACCTCGCGGTGCGCGTGGGCGGCCGTCTCCTCGTGGGCTTCGAGAACCACGGCGGGGTGACGAGGCTCGCCGAGGGCGTCGTGCCCTTCGGCGAGGTGGTGCGTGGCCGGGGGAGCGACGGGCGCCACGACGGCTTCGTCACCGAGCGCGTCGTCGCGACCTACGCCCACGGGCCCGTGCTCGCGCTCAACCCCTGGTTCGCCGACGAGTTGCTGACGTCACTGCTCGGTGAGCCGCTCGAGCCCCTGGCGACGGTGGCCGACCGGCTCTACGCCGAGCGCTGCGCGCGGCTCGGGCCCTAGCCCTCGTCGGACGCGCCGTCGGACTGGTCGGGCTCGGGCCGGGCGACGCCGTAGTCAGGGTCGCCGCTCACGTCTCGGCCGAGGCGAGCGACCGCGTCCTCGATGCGCGAGCCGAAGCGGCGCATGTTCTCGTCCTCGCCGCAGCGCAGCGCCTCGCCGAAGGTCACCACCACGTGGTGGCGACCCTGGCTGGGGGCCTCGGTGTAGAGCGGGGCCTTCGCGTAGCGCGGCCCCTTCAGCCAGCCCGACTCGTGGATGTAGGTCGGGATGACGCTCGTGCGCGAGCGCTCGGCGAGGTAGGCGGCCCCGCCCTTGAACTCCTGAAGCCGCCCGTCGGGGGAGCGTCCGCCCTCGGGGTAGATGAGGAGGTTCCAGCCGTCCTCGACCAGCTCGAGGGCGAGCTGGGCGCTGCGGCGGTTCACCTTCAACCGGTCGACCGGGATGGCGTTGAAGGCGAGCACCGTGCGAAAGGCCGTCGAGCGCGACATGAAGAAGCTGTCCATCGCCGCAGCCACCACGGTGCGACGGCGCAGCCGGTCCGGCAGGGCCGTGAGCACGAGGATCGTGTCGACGTGGCTGACGTGGTTGGCCACGAAGATGAAGGGCCCCTGGCCCTCGAGGTTCTCGGAACCGTGGACCTCGAGGGTCGAGAGGTAGCGCGCGTAGGGGGCGAGCGCGTAGCGATGCAGTACCTCGCGCGCGGCGCGCGCGAGGTAGCCACGACCCCACGCGGTCGGGTAGTCCAGGCCCAGTCCCATGGCCTAGCGGCGGCGCGACTGCTTCTTGGGCGTGTAGCGCTTGGAGGGAGCCGGTGGCGCTACGGTGCGCGCCGGGGCGGAGGTGGCCTCGGTGCTCGACGCCTCGAGTGTCGCGGAACGGAACGCGCGGCCGTCGCGCTTGGCCTGGGCCATCTCCCGGGCCACTCGGTTCGACCCCTTCCACGTCGCGTCGCCGTACTTCTGGAGGCGGTAGGCGCGCAACATCAGCCACGCGCCGAAGAAGAAGAACACGACGCCGAGTCCCGCCACCCCGAGGAAGAGTCCGAGCAGGAGGGCGAAGGTCGCCACGCCGGCGCGCTTCTTTCGCCACGCGGTGTAGAGGATCGCCAGGCCCAGCACGATCACCACGATGAACTGTAGGAGCCACGCGCCGCGGTCGTAGGAGCTCTGCTGGCACAGCGCCGAGGACGCCACGAAGTGGTAGCCGCTCGGGCACGCGTTGTGCGCGAGCGGCTTGGCGGACTTGACGATCTTGGCGTTGGTCGCCCACTGGACGAAGAAGAAGATCCCGAAGCCCAGCGCGATCAACGCCAGGGTGACGCTCAGCTTGCGTTCGAGGGTGTCGAGGCCGAGGACCGCCTCGCGCGGCGCCATCGAGGGGCGCTTCGCGCGCCGGGGTCGGCCAGAGGCGGTGGCGTTTCTCAGCACGCGTGAAGGCTACTGCGCACCAGGCGGGCCTCCGAGGGTCGAGGCGGTAGCATGGTGAGCCCGGGCGCTTAGCTCAGTTGGTTAGAGCGCAGCCTTCACACGGCTGAGGCCACAGGTTCGAGTCCTGTAGCGCCCACTCTGTGATCTCTCAGGACATCGTGGATCACTGAACCTGTGCAGGCTAGCGCCGGAAGCCCTCGCCCTTGGGCTGGTAGTCGCGCGTGGGGTCGATCCGGGTCTCCCCGATGAACTCCCCGTCGGCGGT
>JAKBNI010000059.1 GCA_021831125.1 Actinomycetes bacterium
CCGCCCCTCCTTCCGCCCAGCTGTACCTTCGTCGAGCTCTCCAGGGCCGTCACGGGACCTCCTTACGCGGTCTGCGCGCCGCGAACCATACTTAGCACGGGCGCTGGGTACCCTCGAGAGGGCTCAGTGCTGTCCGCCACGCCGGCTCTCGCCCGTCGCGCCGACCACGGCCCAGAACGTGAGTCCCAGGCCGGGCACGATGAGCCACACGCCGAACACCAGCGCGAGGACCATCACGAACGACGCCATCCCGAGCGTGAAGGGCCAGATCGAGGTGCCGGGGAAGGTCCCCACGACACCCGCGCCCTGGGCGGGCTCGGCGTGCGGGTCGTCCTCGGGACGCGGCCGCATGCGCTTGCTCCACCAGAAGTAGTAGAGGCCCGGGAGGAAGCAGAGCAGCGTGCCGGCGATGATCATCACCCCGCCGGCGTCCTCCTTGGACCAGACCCAGTAGACCGAGTCCATTATCGCGAAGAAGACCCCCAGGCCGAGCAGGACGCGGGCCTCGGTCCTCACTTCGCGCCCCCGTCGCTCGCCGGCTCGTGGTGGCCGTGCTCGAGGGCGCGGTGCTCGGGGTGGTTGTAGTCCCAGGTCGGGCGCTCCGAGCGGATCGGGGGCAGACGGTAGAAGTTGTGGTGGGGGGGCGGCGAGGAGGTGAACCACTCCAGGGTGTGGCCGTCCCAGGGGTTGTCGCCGGCCGGGTAGCGCTTCCAGCTGTAGACGATGTTCACGACGAACAGGATCGTCGAGACCCCGATGAGGATCGCGCCGACGGTCGCCCAGTCGTTCAGGTACTGCCACGAGGGGTGCTCGGGGTAGATCGCCATGCGCCGGGGCATGCCCCGCAGCCCCAGCAGGTACATCGGCAGGGTGAAGACCTGGGTGCCGATGAAGAGGAACCAGAACTGGGCCTTGCCGATGCGCTCGTTGAGCATGTAGCCGGTGATCTTGGGGCCCCAGTAGTAGAGGCCGCCCATCGCGCCGAGCACGAGGGCCATCACCACCGAGTGGAAGTGGGCGACGACGAAGTAGGTGTCGTGGGTGAAGAAGTCGAGCGGCGGGCTCGCGAGGTAGATCCCCGTGATGCCGCCCACCAAGAAGGTGATGAGGAAGCCGATGGCCATCAGCATGGCCGTCGAGAACCAGATCTGGCCCCGCCACATCGTGCCGATCCAGTTGAACATCTTGATGCCGGTGGGCACGGCGATGAGCAGGCTCATGATCGAGAAGAAGGGCAGCAGCACGGTGCCGGTGGTGAACATGTGGTGGGCCCACACCCCCAGGCTCAGCGCGCCGATGGTGAGCGTGGCGAAGATCATGCCCTTGTAGCCGAAGACGGGCTTCTTGGAGAAGACGGCGATGATCTCGGTCACCATGCCGAAGAAGGGCAGGGCCAGGATGTAGACCTCGGGATGGCCCCAGAACCAGAAGATGTTCTGCCACAGGACGGGCACCCCCCCGCCGGCCACCGAGAAGATGTGGGTCCCGAAGTGGCGGTCGGCGTAGAGCATGATCAGCCCGGCCGTGAGGACCGGGAAGGCCAGCAGGATGAGGATCGCCGTGACGAGCAGGTTCCAGGTGAAGATCGGCATGCGGAACATCGTCATGCCCGGGGCGCGCAGGTAGAAGACCGTGGCGCAGAGGTTGACCCCGGTGAAGATGGCCGAGAACCCGGTGAGCAGCAGCCCCCCGATCCACAGGTCGGCGCCCGAGCCGGGGGTCGCCACCGAGCTCGACAGCGGCGCGTAGGCGACCCAGCCGAAGTTGGCCGCGCCGCCGGCGACGAAGAAGCCCGAGAGCATCGTGATCGAGCCCGTGAGGTAGAGCCAGTACGACAGGGCGTTGAGGCGCGGGAAGGCCATGTCGGGCGCGCCGATCTGGATCGGCACGATGATGTTGGCGAGCGCGCCGAAGGCGAAGGGTCCGGCGAAGAGGTAGATCATCACCGAGCCGTGCATCGTGAAGAGCTCGTTGTACTGGGCGAGCGACACCAGGGTGCCGTTGGGGCTGGCGAGCTGGCCGCGGATGATCTCGGCGAAGGCGCCGCCGATGACCATCATGACGACGGCGGTGACGGTGTAGCTGAGGCCGATCACCTTGTGGTCGGTCGTCGTGAGCCACTTGAGGATGCCGGTGGGGCCGTGCTCCTCGTGGCCGTGGCCCCCGGCGTGGGCGGGGCGCTCGAGCACCTCAGTCATGGCGCTAACCCTTCGTCGGCTTGGTCGGGACGATGGACGAGATCTGCTGGCTGGTCGCCGACTGGGCCGCCTGGGCGGCCCCGGCGTTCGCCTGGGCGCTGAGCCACGCCTGGTACTGGCCGGCGGTGACCACCCGCACCCGGAAGAACATCAAGGAGTGGTAGAGGCCGCACAGCTGGGTGCACTGGCCGTTGAACAGGCCCGTCGTGGTGGCCCGCAGGGTGAACTGGTTGAGCACCCCGGGCAGCGCGTAGCGGCTGAAGTTGAAGGCGTGCACGTAGAAGCCGTGCACCACGTCCGACGAGGTCAGGTTGATCCGCACGTTCTGGTCGACCGGCATGACCATCGTCGGGTCCTGGGTGGTCTGGCCCACGACGACGACGTTGTGGCCCGGGTAGGTGAACTTCCAGCCCCACTGGAAGGCGTTGACGTCGATCACGACGGCCGTCTTGGGGTTGGCGACTTCCTTGTTCTCCACGACCATCGTCGCGGCGAACAGGCCGAGCACGATGAGGATCGGGATGATCGTGTAGGTCAGCTCGAGGGGGATGTGGTACTGGGTCTGGCGCGGGATCGCCTCCGAGCGACGGCGGTGGAAGAGGACCGACCAGGCGATCAGCACGACGACCAGGGTCCCGATGACCACGGCGCCGATCGAGAAGCCCTGCCAGAGGTGGAAGACCGACTTCGAGCTCGTCGTCGCCCCGGGCGAGGCCCCGAAGCGTGGGACCGTGCAGCCGGCCAGCGCGAGGGCGGCCAGGGGGAGGATGAGCAGCGTGCGCAGGCGTCCCCGACGTCGCGGCCGCTCCGGGCCTCCCTGGGGGGGCAGGGCGGAGGCTTCCACGACCAGAGACCTTAGTCAGTTTTTAAGGCCGCTCCGATTCGCCCGACGCCCCTCGAGCGGCCTCGCGCGCGGCGTGGCGAAAGACCCCCCGCGACATGGTCGAGGTCGCCCGATCGGCGAGCGTGGCGAAGACCCGCCGTCGCGCGTCGGCGACGCCCGGGTCCTCCGGGGCGGCCAGCCACGCCGTCTCGGCGAGGTGCCCGGCGAGGCGACCCGTCTCCTCCTCGCCCCCCTCGACCAGGGCCAGTGCGCGCTCGGCGAGCGCGCCGGCCCCCCCCGCCAGGGCGCTGAGCTCGCGGGCCAGGCGCCGCTCGGGCGCCGGGCGCAGGTGGGACGGGTTGCCGTCCCACCACCCGCCGTACAGACGCCAGACGTTGCGCACGATGAACTCGGGCTCGTCGTAGTAGGGCTGCAGGTAGGGCCGTCCGGCCAGGTGCGCCGGGGCGCGCACCGAGTGGAGGGCGTCGTCCAGGCGTCCGCCCGCGTTCATCACCTCCAACGTGGCGGCCACGAGGTGCTCGAGGTACTCGGCCGTCTCGGTGAGGGCCTGGCGCACGCGCGCCGCGCCGAAGACCGGCAGCCCGTGGCCGGGCAGGAGGTACTCGGCGTCGAGGGCGGCCATGCGCCGCAGCGCCTCGGCCCACTCCTGGGGGTAGCGCTGGACCTTCTGGGGGTTGCCGGCGTTGGGACTGTTCCAGATGAAGAGGTCCCCGGTGAACAGCACCCGGCGCACCGGGAGCCAGGTCACCGTCGCGTCGTCGGTCTCGCCCTTCTCGTGGCGCAGTTCGAAGCGGTCGTCGCCGACGTCGAAGAAGGTCGTCGACTCGTAGGTCTCGTCGGGGTAGCGGTACTCGAGGGGCCACTCCAGGCCCTCCACGCCGAACTGGCGGCGGTTGATGACGGCGTTGTAGCCCGCGGTGAGGACGTAGCGCTCGAAGCGGCGCGGCACGAGGGTGTGCGCCACGACCGTCGGCCGGGGCCAGCCGCGTTCGGCCGCCTCCTCGTCGAAGGGGCCGACGCCGAAGACGTGGTCGATGTGGCCGTGGCTGAAGACGGCGTGACTGAGCCGAGCGGGGCGCCAGGCGCGCACCTCGGAGAAGACCCGCTCGGCGGTGAGCGCCGAGCCGGTGTCGACCATGACCAGGCCGTCACCGGTGTCGACGATCGAGCAGTTCGCGAAGTTGGGCAAGAAGGCGACGCCGTCGGTCACCTCGCCGAGCGGCGCCCCCGGTCCGAGCGGGGCGGTGGCGTGGCCGGGGTCCTCGCCGCGCCAGAGGCGGTCGGCGAGCTCGATGAGCTCCACGGGCCCCGGCTCGGGGCTACTTGGTCTCGGAGTCGGACGTCGACTCGGTCACCTCGGTGGCCTTGGCGCCGGCGGCCTTGGCGTCCTTCACGCCCTTCTCGAACTCGCTCTTCGCGCTCCCGAGGTTGCGGGCCAGGCGCGGGATGGCCGAGCCACCGAATACCAGCACCGCGACGACGATCACGACGATCAGCAGGTCCGGTCCGAAAATCTCACCAAAGAACACGGCCTTCTCCTTTGTCGTGCTGTTCTGAGCGTACAGCCGCCGGGGCCCGAACGCACCGGCGTGGGTCTATTCGGCGCCCGACCGGCTCGAGATGACCGGACCTCGTCGAGGCGGTGAGCGGGCCCGGGTGCCCCGCACGCTCGTCCTCCCTGGTCGACTCGGCTGGGGCTGGACCTCGCGCCGCGGCGTCGCCGCGGGGCCCGGGTCGTCTGGCTCGGCCCCTCAGCCGGCGAGGGCCACCCCGAGCACCAAGGCGGCGACCGTCGCGAGGGTGCCGACCCCGGCGGCGGCCCCGCGCAGCGACGCCGTGGTGGCGCGCTGGTGGACGAAGGTGCCGACGCCCGCGACGACGACCAGGGCCATCTTCACGGCGAAGACCAAGTTCCAGGCCGACGACGCCTGGCCCACGTGCATCGCGGCGACGTTCCAGACCCCGGTCACGATCAACAGCGCGTAGGCCGGCCAGGCGAGCCGGGCGAAGGCGCGGGCCACCCCGGTGAGGGACTGAGGCGCCTCGCGGCGGATCGTCGGCACGAGCCCGCCCAGGGTGATCTGGCCCCCGACCCAGACACAGGCCGCGAACACGTGCAGCGAGAGCCGCAGGATCGTCAGGGCGTCGGCGAGCTGGGGGCCGGCGGTCTCGAGGCTCACCGGCCCTGCCAGTTCGGCTCGCGCCGCTCGGCGAAGGCCACGGCGCCCTCGAGCGCGTCGGCGCTGCGCCCGATCGCCCCGAAGGCCTCGTCGCTCACCGTCCAGGACTCCTCCTCGGTCAGGTCGAGCGACTGGCGCATCACCGACTTCGAGGCACGCAGCGCCAAGGGCGCGTTCCTCGCGATGCGCTCGCCGAGCGCCACGGCCACCTCGAGCAGTTCGGCGGCCGCGACGACGCGGTTCACGAGCCCGAGCTCGTAGGCGCGCGCCGCGTCGATCGGGTCGGCCGTGAGGGCCATCTCGTAGGCGATCGAGAGGGGGACCCGTCGGGCGAGGCGGATCAGCCCGCCCCCACCGGCGATGAGCCCGCGCTGGGCCTCGGGGATGCCGAAGACCGCGTGCTCGGCCGCCACCACCAGGTCGCAGCTGATGAGGATCTCGAAGCCGCCGGCGAGGGCCGCGCCGTTGGCCGCGGCGATGAGGGGCTTGTCGAAGACGCGCTTGGTGATACCGGCGAAGCCGTGCTCGGTGATGGGCACCTCACCGGCGGCGAAGGCCTTCAGGTCCATGCCGGCGGAGAAGGCCTTGTCGCCGGCGCCGGTGAGCACGACGGCGCTCACCGCGCTATCGCTCGCGCACTCGTCGAGCGCCTCGGAAAGGGCCCGGGCGGTCGCCAGGTTGATGGCGTTGCGCGCCTCGGGCCGGTTGATCGTGAGCAGCGCGACGCGGCCGCGCCGCTCGCTTCGCACCTCGTCGGCCATGGGGTCCTCCTTCGACGGCCCGACGCTAGCGCCGGGCCCGAGGGGCCGTGGGAGACTGGCGCGATGGCCACGACGCTGCTCGCCCTCGACGGCTACGCCGTCGAGGGCGGCCTCGACGGGCGGGGCAATCCTTCCACCTGCTACGCGCCGACCATCGCGCTCGGGCGCCACGAGGGGCCCGGCGAGGCCGCCGGCCTGTGGGCGCGCTACGAGGAGGTCCTCGACGCGGCGGCCGGGCTCGGCCTCGCGGGCGTCGCGCTCGGCGTCGAGTGGGCCCGCGTCGAGCCCTTCCCCGGCCAGGTGGACGAGGCGGCCCTGGCGCGCTACCGCGCCGCGGTCGAGCACGCGCGCTCGCTCGGGCTGCGCGTCACGGTGCGCCTCCTCACCTCGGCCTGGCCGTCGTGGCTCGGCCCCGAGGCCTGGATCCTGCCCTGGGTCGTGCCCCACGCGCTCGCCCACGCCACCCGGGTGGCCGAGGCCCTCGGGGACGCGCCGACGGGCTGGGTCGTCGTCGCCGACCCCGCCGGCCTCGTCGCGGGCGGCTACCTCGAGGGGACCCGTCCGCCCTGGCGGCGCCGCGCGCGCACCGAGGCGGCACTCGCGCGGCGCCAGCTCGCCCGGATCACCGAGATGGTGGCCGCCACGACGGCGATCGGCGCGCGACTGGTCGAGGCGCGCGGCGTCGAGCTGGACCGCGTCGCCCTCGCGCGCGCGCGGGGGTCCCGCGGTGAGATCCACGTGCGCTCCCTCGTCGCCGGCGCGGGACCGAGCGCGAGCGCGGCGGGACTGCTCGTCCACGACGGGCGCGCCTGGCGGGTCGAGGACGAGGGCCTCCTCGCCCTAGTGCGCTGAGCGCGCGCGCCGGCGCAGGTGCAGGGCCACGACGGCCGCGACGACGAGCACCAGCACCGCGAGGGCGAACCAGCTCGACCAGCGCTCGATGGTCGTGAGGGCGTTGCCCGCGAAGTACCCGAGCAGGGTGAAGGCGATCCCCCAGATCAGCCCACCGGCGGCGTTGGCGAGGAGGAAGCGGCGATAGGCCATCCCCGAGAGCCCCGCGAGCCCGGGGGTCACGGCGCGCAGGAACGCCGTGAAGCGCCCGACGAAGACGAAGGTCGGCCCGCGCCGCTCCAGGGCCGCGAGGGCCCGATCGAGCGCCGCCCGGCGGCGCTGGAAGACCCGCAACTCGAGCAGGCGCGGTCCGTAGTGGCGCCCGACCTCGTAGCCGACGGTGTCACCCACGACGGCCGCCGCGACGACGACCGCGCACAAGAGGCCCACGTTCAGCCGGCCCTGGCTCGCGATGACCCCGGCCACGATCACCGAGGTCTCCCCGGGCAGCACGAAGCCGATGAAGAGGGCCGCCTCGCCGAACACCAGGAGTGCGACGACCACGACGACGAGGCCGGGGCTGAGCCGGTGGAGCTCGTTCGTCACCGACGAGACGATCGAGGCGAGCATCGGTCCATTCTGCTGGCCTCCCGGGTCCGCGTGCCCGGGCCCGCTAAGACCTCGCTAAGAGTGTCCGGGCGGTCCCCGCCCACGCCACCCCTACCATGACCGGATGACCAGCCCGGACGCCCCCCGCCCGCGACGCCGCTCCGCCAGACCCTCGGCGACGCGGCGCCTGCCCCTGGGCGCACCCCAGCGCGCCTGGGCGATGTCGGAGTGGGCGCTCTTCCCCCTGCGGCTCTTCGTCGGGGTCACCTTCGTCTACGCCGGGCTGCAGAAGCTGGCGAACCCCGCCTTCACCAACCCCGCGAGCTCGGTCTCGATCCAGCACCAGATGGCCTTCGCCGTCACGACGAGCCCCCTGGGCGGGCTGCTCGCCCACCTGGTCGGCGGGGCCCGGGTCATCGGCATCGTGCTCGCCTTCGGGGAGCTCTTCGTGGGCCTAGGCACGGTGCTCGGCCTGTGGACCCGGGTCGCGGCGCTGGGCGGCCTCGTCATCTCGCTCAGCCTCTTTCTCACGGTGAGCTTCCACGCGACCCCGTACTTCACGGGCAGCGACATCGTCTTCCTCTTCGCCTGGATCCCGCTCGTCATCGCCGGGGGCGGCTCGCGACTCAGCGTCGACGCGAAGCTCGCCCGGCTGGCCGCGCGCCAGCAGGGGGCGCCGCCGCCGACCCTCGTGCCGATCGCCTTCGCGACCGTGCAGTCGGTCTGCGGTCACTACGAGGACGGGCGCTGCCGAGCGCTCGGCGCGCCCTGTGGCCCCCCGCGCTGCCCGGTCCTCGCGGGCGAGCGGCCCTCCCTCTACGACCGGCGCCACCTCGACGTCGTGGACCGGCGCACGCTCATCGCCAGCGCCAGTTCGGTGGTCGGGGGCGTCGCCGGCGCCCTCGCGCTCGGCGCCATCGCGGCCGAGGGCGGCCGGGTCCTCTCGTCGGGCTCGGGCGGCGGGCGCACGCTGAGCCCGACGCCGGCCGGCCCGACCACGACCTCGAGCGCGCCCACCACCTCGACGAGCGCGAGCGCGGCGCCCGCCACGACCTCCACGGCGCCCTCGGCCACGACCAGCCACCCCGCGGGCACCCTGCTCGGCAACGCCCGCCAGGTGCCCACGAACCAGGCGGCCAGCTTCACCATCCCCGCGAGCGGCGACCCCGGGATCGTCGTGCACACCAAGCAGGGTGACCTCGTCGCCTACGACGCGGTCTGCCCGCACCTGGGCTGCACGGTCGGCTACTCGCCCTCGATGCAGCTGATCGTCTGCCCCTGCCACGGCTCGGAGTTCGAGCTGCTGACCGGCGACGTCATCGCCGGGCCGGCGCCCCACGGGCTGACCAAGCTCGACCTCGTCGAAGAGGGCAACGGTAACCTCTACCTGCAATGAGTGACGGACCCCGACGGGTGCTGATCGTCGAGGACGACCCGGACCAGGCGGCCGCGGTGGCGGGGCTGCTCACCGACGACGGCTTCGAGGTCGTCGAGCGCCACGACGGCGACAGCGGGCTCGCCGAGGCCCTCGCCGGTGACTACGACGTCATCGTGCTCGACATCATGCTGCCCAAGCGCAGCGGCTTCCGGGTCTGCCAGGAGCTGCGCGCCGCCGGGGTGGCGACGCCGCTGCTGATGCTCACGGCCAAAGAGGGCGAGTGGGACGAGGTCGAGGGGCTCGACGTGGGCGCCGACGACTTCTTGCGCAAGCCCTTCGAGCGCACGGTCCTCATGGCCCGGGTCCACGCCCTGCTGCGCCGCCAGGAGCGGGGCCGGCCCCCGAGCCTCACCGTCGGCGAGGTGAGCCTCAACCCGGTGACCCGCCAGGTGGTGGCCCACGGGCGCGCGGTGTCGCTCACCCCGAGGGAGTTCAGCCTGCTCGAGTTCCTCCTGAGCCACCCCCGCGAGGTCCTCTCCAAGGGGGAGATCCTCGACGCGGTGTGGGGTGACGACTTCGACGGCGACCAGAACATCGTCGAGGTCTACGTCGGCTACCTGCGCCGCAAGGTCGACCTCGGGAGCGGCCCCTCGCTCGTGCGCACCGTGCGCGGGCTGGGCTACAGCGTCCGCGAGGCCTGATGCGCCGCCCGGCGCCCCTGTCGATCAGGGTGCGCCTGACGGTCATCTTCGTGGTGGCGATCGCGGTCATCTTGTCCTTCACCGGACTCGCGCTCAACGACCTGGTGCATCGGGCCCTGGTGAACCAGGCGACCAACCAGGTCGACGCCGTGATGCAACAGACCCAGGAGCGCTTCGCCCTGGCGAGCAAGCCGATCACCAAGCGGCTCACCCTCTCGGACGTCGGCGACGTCGTCGTCCAGGTGACCAACCGCTCGGGCACCCGGGTGCTGGCCGCCAGCGCGGCCATCGCCACCGCGCCGGTGCTCGCGACGGCGCACCTCGACGCGGCGCGCCCCAGCGGGCTCGCCGTGCGCTACGTGCGCGACCAGTACACCCGGCCCTACCTCGACGTGCTGAGCTCGGGTCAGGCCGCCCTCATCGCCACGCCCGAGGGGATCGGCCTCGTCTACGCCTTCCTCTACAACGCGCCGATCGCCCACAGCGAGGGGGCGCTGCTGTTGAGCCTGGGCGTCTCGTTCCCCCTGCTGCTCGTGCTCTCGGGGGCCATCATCTGGCTGGGCCTCGGGCTGGCCCTGGCGCCGGTGGAGAGCATCCGCCGGCGCGTCGAGAAGATCGCCGCGCGCGACCTCTCCGAGCGGGTACCGGTCATCGGTGGCGACGACGAGATCGCCCGGCTGAGCCGCACGGTGAACGCGATGCTGGCGCGCCTGGAGTCGGCGTCGCGGTTCCAGCAGGAGTTCGTCTCCAACGCCAGCCACGAGCTGCGCAGCCCCCTCACCACGATCCTCGCCACGACCCAACGGGCGGCGGCCGACCCCGAGCGCGCCGACTGGGGCGGCGTCGCCGACACCGTGGTGCGCGAGGGGCGGCGCCTGGACGCGCTCATCTCGCGCCTCTTCTGGCTGGCCCGCAGCGACGAGGACCAGGTCGAGGTGAACCCGGTCGAGGTCGACCTCGACGACCTGCTCTTCGACGAGGCCTCGCGGGTTCGCGCGATGACCGAGCTCGCCGTGGACACCTCGATGGTCCAGCCCACCCGGGTCATCGGGGACGAGACGCTGCTGCGCCACATGGTGCGCAACGTCGTCGACAACGCCCTGCGCTACACCCAGGCCGAGCTGCGCCTCGCGGTGAGCGCCGAGGGCGACGAGGCCGTTCTCACGGTGGCCGACGACGGCGAGGGCGTCGAGCTCGCCACGAGCGACCGGCTCTTCGAGCGCTTCACCCGGGCCGACTCGGCCCGCAGCCGCGACCGGGGCGGGACGGGCCTCGGGCTCGCCATCGTGGCCGAGATCGCCCGACGCCACGGGGGCTCGGCCCGCTTCGTCGCCGCCGAGCGCGGGGCCACCGTCGAGCTGCGGGTGCGCCGCGACGGGGCGACCCTCGCGCCGCCGGGCCCACCGGCTCCCTAGGAGCCTGTTGAACAACGCGCTGTGAGGGCTCATGTTCCGAGGTGCGTGCCCGGAGATGGCTGAACCGAAGAGTTGGCGCGAAGAGGGTGGGAGTCAGCCACCCGGGGGGGTCGATCCCGCG
>JAKBNI010000060.1 GCA_021831125.1 Actinomycetes bacterium
TTCTTGGAGAGCGTCGGGCGGCCCGACCTCGCCGACGAGGCCGAGGCCTACGCCCGCCACCTCTACCGCTCCCTCCACGAGCGCGTCCTGCCCCTGCCCGACGACGTCGCGGTCCTCCCCGCGCACTTCGGCCCCGGGGTCGAGGTCCGCTCCGGGCGCTTCGTCACTCGGCCCCTGGGCGAGCTGCGCGGGCGCCTCGAGCCCCTCGCCCTCGACGAGCCGGGCTTCGTCGCCTGGGCCGTCGCCAACGTGAAGGACCGCCCCGGCAACTACCGGCGCATCGTGGGCATCAACGCGGGCCACGAGCCCTTCGGGCCCGAGGCGGGCGAGCTCGAGACCGGTCCGAACCGCTGCGCGATCGCCTAATCGGCCCGCCCGGCGCCCCGCGGCGACCACGCTCGCGGCGCTCCCTGCAACTCCACTCAGCGCGACGGGCCCGCTTACAATATGGTTACGATTCGCCTGGTCGGCGCGGGGTCGTGTCGTCCCTCTCGCGAATGGCCACGTGATCAGGTACTCCACTCGCGACAGGGCCTGTGGGAAACGACGCCACGGGTGACGCCGACGGCCGTCGCCTCTCCCGTGGGCGAAGCCGCCTTCCCTATACTTTTCCAGCGAGGGGGGCGGTGACTCGTCACCATTGACGCCCCGCTTGCAGTGCCGCAGGTAAACCGACGGGCCGGTGAGAGCCGGGCCACGAATGGAGTGATTACAGGAATGAATAGTCCAAGAGCGATTCACCGCCACTTGGTAAGGGCCCTGGCCGCTGGCGCTGTGCTCGCGGCTGCGGCTCTGCCAATGGCGATTGCGACCGCCGCGGGTGCGCTGACGGGGACGACGTACACGTCGGCCTTCGACACCAGCACGAGCGGCGGCACGTCCAACGGTGCCTACTTCGGCACCGGCGCGTCGGGCACCGTGCTCATCACGGCGAGCGCCGACGTGTTCGCGGGTGACGCCGGCAACGCCAGCATCACCACGAACGCCCCGGGCGTGACCTTCACTAACGTGGCGGACACCACCGGCAACACGATCAGCGCGAACTTCGCGTCGACCTCGGCGACGGTCCCCGGGACCTACTCGCTGACGGTCATCGACAACGCGAACCCGTCCCCGGGCCTGCCCCTGGGCAACCAGTTCACGGTCTACGCGGACCCGTCGGTCACCTCGCTGACGCCGAACTCGATCACCGACGTGGCCAGCCCGACGGCGGTCACGGTCTCGGTCTCGGGCTCGGGCTTCGTGGGCACGCCGTACGTCATGCTGACGAGCACGGTGGACGGGACGCCCCTTCAGGTGAACAACACCAACCTCGGCACGACCGCCGTTCCGCCAGGCACGCCCGCCGTTGAGGGCAGCGCCGTCTCGGCGATGACCTTCTCGGTCACGGCCCTGAACGCGAACACCGGCCTCCCGGCGACGCCCGGCACCTACGTGATGACGGTCATCAACCCCGACGGTGGCTCGGTCACCACGGGGCCGCTCTTCACGGTCGTCGGCAACACGATCACCACGGTCAGCCCGTCGGCCCTCACGGCCATCACGGCCGCCGGTAGCCCCGCGTCCGTGGTCCTCACCGGTGGCGGCTTCCAGTCGAACGCGGTGGTCTCCTTCGTGGGCACCTGCGCGAACGCCAATGTCGCGAGCTCGAACGTGACGAGCGCCAGCTCGATCACGGTCTACCTCAACGTGACGAGCGTCACGGCTGCCCAGTGCACCCTGCAGGTGGCGAACACCGGTCCGGGTGACAACGGCGCCATCGCCGTGAGCGCCACCGGCGCCCTCGGCTTCGGTGAGGCCGGCAACGCCTACCCGCTGGTCACGGGCTCGAGCCTCGCCTCGGGTCCCTCGGTGGTCGGTGGCGCTCCGGCGCAGACGATCACCTTCACCGGTATGGGCTTCAGCTCGTTCACGCAGGCTGGAGGGTCGACCACGTGGGGCACCAACAACACCCCCGACCTGAACGCCCTCGTGACGGGCACGGGCACGAACAACACCTGCCTCGCCAACGGCGCCGGCACGTCGCTGACCTGCAACGTCTCGGCCGGTGTCGGCGCGCCTTTCGCCGCAGCGCCGGCGATGCCGGTCGCGGGCCCGCACACGGCCTTCCTGATCAACGGCACCACGACCGGTGCGTTCCCCGGAGCCTTCACGGTTGACGGCCCGACGATCACGTCGGCCTCGCCCGCGGCCCTGGCGGTCAACGCGCCCATCGGCACGACGGTCGCCCTGACGGGTACGGAGTTCAACAACACCACCCAGGGCACGGTCACCCGACCCGCCGGTTACACGCTGAACGGCGTGTTCAACAACGTCAGCGCGACGACGGAGAACTTCGTCGTGACGACCTCGCCGACCAAGACGAGCTCCGCGACGGTGTTCGACACCCTCACGCTCGTGACCACCGACGCCTACGGCGTTCCGGAGGCCTCGATGCCGTTCCCGATGCTGGTCAACCCGGCCCCGACCGTCACCAACACGACGTACGCGACCGGCACGACCGGCGTGGGCGTGGGTGCGACGGCTCAGCCGGTCACCATCGTCGGCACCGGCTTCCAGTCGGGCGCGACGGTCACCGCCTTCGTGGACGCCACGGGTAAGGCCGACACGGCCGTCACCGCGAAGGTCACGGGTGTGAACGCCCTCGGCACGCAGATCTCGGCGACCATCGCGATCGCGGCCGGTGACACGAACACCATCGACGGCTTCACCGTCACCAACCCTGACGGTGGCGTGGCCACCGCCTCGGCGGTGGCTCCGGCCGGCCTCGTCATCGACGCGGCCCCGACCGTCACGGCGGTCTCGCCGGCGACGGCGACGCCGAGCGCGACCAACAACTTCACCATCACTGGGACGGGCTTCCAGGCTGGTGCGGTCGTGAGCGCGACGGCTAACGGGACCTGTGGCGTGGCGACGGTGGCCTCGGCGACGTCGATCACGGTCTCCTGCACGCTCGGTGCTCCGAGCGCGACGGCGACCAGCCTGGTCGTGACGAACCTCGACGGTGGCAACGCCACCTCCGCGGTCGTCCTGCCGGCCCAGACGACGCCTCCGGCGCCCGCCTTCCACGTCTCGGCGGTCCACGGCTTCGCCGTGCACGGCAAGACGGTGACCATCACGATCGTCGGCACCGGCTTCTACGGCCAGCCGAAGATCACCAGCACCGCCAAGGGTGTCCGCGCGGTTGTCGCCAAGGACAACGGCAAGGTCCTCACGGTGCGCGTCACCACCCCGATGAACGTCCGCGGCTGGCACACCTTCACGGTGCGCCTGGCCAACGGCAAGTCGGGCAAGGTCAACTACCTGACCAAGTAGTTCCTAGTCACTCCCGCAGTAGAGGAGGAGGGCCCCCGCGAGGGGGCCCTCCTCCTTTTCTCGGTGGAAGAGTTGAGTAGCCCGGTGGGCCAGGGGTATCGGGGTCCCGGCTCTCGGGTCGACGGGGATCAGGCGGGGCGCAGCGACCAGGTCGTGCCCGCGGGGCCGTCCTGGACCTCGACGCCGGCCGTGACGAGGGCGTCGCGGAGCTGGTCGGCGAGGGCGTACTGGCCCGCCGCGCGGGCCTCGCGGCGAGCCGCGAGCACGCCCTCGACCAGGGGCGCCGGGTCGATCGTGCCCTCGCCGCCGCCCTCGGCGAGCTGGACCAGCCGGGCAAGCGCTCCGGTGGCGCTCGGCCCACCGCGAGAGGCGATCTCGGCGAGGTCGAGGGGCGCGAGGCCGGTCGGCGTCGGGTCGCGGTCGGGGGGCGCGGGCGCCGTCGCGGCGCCCGCGCGGGGACCGAGGCGCAGCTCGGCGAGGGGGACCGTCTCGCCGGCGGCGAAGGAGCGCGTCTCGCCGGCGAGGCGCCAGTGGGCGCGGGCGCGGCCCCGCACGCTCAGGGTGTCGCTCTCGCGCTCGAGGATGACCGCGGTGTGCTCGTCGACCCCGAGGGTCGCGACGCCCTCGGGGAGGAGGGCCTCCAAGAACTCGAGCCGGGGCGCGCCGAGGTAGCAGAACCGGGTGTCGTAGTTCTGGCCCTCGGCGTTGTCGAAGTGGGGGATGACCGCGCAGGCGAGGCCGAAGGCGCTCACGAGGTCGAGGCCCACCTCCCAGCTCGGCTCGTCGACCCCGACCTTGTAGATCTCGTATATCGGGGCGGTGTGGGAACCGGCGGTGAGGGCCGCGGCCGAGGCGAGACAGATCGTGCCGCCGCCCTCGAGGACGGCGCGCAGGTCCTCGGCGAGGCCGAGCGGGGCCCACTGGGCGAGCGCCCAGGTGGGGCTGCCCGGCCCGGCGAAGACGTAGGAGGCCTGGCGGACCCGGTCCTTGAAGAGGGCCCGCTCGACCTCGCTCGTGCGGGCGAAGGAGGCCAGGTGCAGGGTCGTGAGCTCGACCTGGAGCGAGGTGGCGAAGTACTCCTCGAGCTTCTGGCTCATCTGGGGGACGTTGAGCTGGAAGCCGTAGGGCGTGTCGAGGTTCACCGCGCGCAGGTCGCCGATCGCCGAGAGCACCTCGCGGTGGACCCGGGTCATCCCCGGGGCGGTCTCGCCCGAGCCCAGGAGGACGAGGACGCCGCGGGCCATCGGCTCAGCGTACCGGCCCACCCCGGGCGCGACTCCGGCCGTCCCGCTAGCGTGGTCGCGTGGCCGGCTTCGTCGTCACCCTGGGCCAGCGCACCCGGGCGGGGGTCTCGGGCCCGCTGGTGCTCTGGGCGATCGCGATGTCCGTCGTGCTCGTCATGGGCGTCGTCGCGCCGTCCCCGGGCGTCGTCGCCTGGGGGGCGATCCTCTCGGCGCTGCTCGGGCTCTACCTCGGTCTGCGGCGCCGGGTGGGGACCGTGCTCGTGGCGCCCGTCGTGAGCTGGCTCTTCGCCGCGGGACCCGTCGTCATCGCCTCGATGGTCCACTCGGGGCCCTTCGGCGGGCTGGCGCTCGGGCTCTTCTACGTCACCGTCGGCTGGGTCGGGGTCGCCTTCTCCGAGGTCGCCGTGGTGGGCGGGGTCGCACTGATCGCGCGGCTCGTCACGGGCGGTCGGCGGGAGCGCCCGGTCGTGTACTTCGAGCCCGGCGAGCGTCCCCGCTAGAGATGCTCGACAGCGCCGTACCTGATCGGGACGGTCCACCGTCCCTCGTTCCGCTCTCGGGCCAGCGGGCCGGCGTCGGCGGACCGCTCGTCGCAACCGCCAAAGGCTCAGGGGGTCGAGGGACGGTGGCACAAAACAATTACGGTGCCCCGTCGACGATTTTCTCGACGTCCGACCGTCGCCCTTGGTAAAAAGTGCGAAGAACTCGCTGGTGGGCGGGGGCGACAGGGGAGGCAGGGATGTCGATTCGTGCTCTAGGCCGTCGGATCGGGAAGCTCGCCGCGGCGCTCGCCGCGGTGGCGATCGCCGGTGCGACCACGCTCGCTGTGGTGCCCGCCGCGCCGGCGGGGGCCCTCCCGGCGGGCACACCGCTCGTTCGCTTCGACCCGGTCGGGGGAAACAACGCGTTCGCGAGCATCCGGGGGACGGGCTACGAGCAGGCCCTCCTCTCGGCGGAGAGCCAGGCGAGCGGACTCCCCTCGGCGGCCCCGACCGGCGCGGCGGCGCTCGCGCCCCCGACGTGGACGTCCCTCGGGCCGGCGCCCGAGAACGGGGCCAACTCCTACGGCGGGGCCAACTCGGGTCGGGTCACGGGACTCGCCGTCGCCCCGGGCACCAACACCCTCTACCTGGCCTCCGCCGGCGGCGGGGTCTGGTCCTCGACGACCAACGGCGCGTCGTGGTCCACCACCACCGACTCCCAGCCCAACCTCGCCATGGGCTCGATCACGGTCGACCCGACCGACCCGTCGTACGTCTTCGCCGGGACCGGTGAGGCCAACCAGTGCCTCGACTGCTTCTTCGGCGACGGGGTGATGGAGTCGGCCGACGGCGGCCAGACCTGGACGACGGTCAACCCCGGAGGGATGTTCACCGGGGTGGACGTCGGGGCCATCACCGTCATCCCCGGCGCGGCCAGCATCTCGACGACGACCGTCCTCGCCGGGACCTCGGCGGGCCTCTACGTCTCGACCGACGGGGGGGTCACCTGGGCGCTCGAGGGGGCCGCGACCTGGGCCTGGGGCAACGCGCCCGTGACCTCAATCGCCCTGAACACCGGGACCACGCCGGTGTCGATCTACGCCTACGTCCGTGGTACGGGGCTCGTCGAGAGCCTCGACGGCGGATCGACCTGGTCCGCCTCGAGCCTCAACGCCAGCCTTTCGGGCGCCCTCGGGAGTGGTGACACCGCCGCGATCGCGCTCGCGCCGGCCGCGACGGTCGCCGCGACCACGCTCTACGTCTCGGTGGGCTCCTACAACGGCTACGTCGGCTTCTACTCCTCCACCGACGGCGGCTCGACCTGGAACCAGACGCCCAACTGCAACGGTGGCGGTGCCGCGACGCTCACCGAGACCGGTTGCGTCCCGTTCTTCACGAGCGACGACTACGCCTACAACGGCCTCAACGACGACACAGGGGGCGACCAGAGCTGGTACGACAACGCGATCGCCGTGGACCCTGTCAACCCGAACATCATCGTGGCGGCGGGCATAGGGCTCGTCGAGAGCACCGACGGCGGCCAGAGCTGGACGAACCTCAACGGGGGCGGGTACTTCACGACGCCGAACGCCACCTCGCCCAACCCCCTCTTCCACCCCGACTTCCACGCGCTGACCTTCGACGCGAACGGCGACCTCTACTTTGGCAACGACGGCGGGGTCTGGGAGCTGCCGGCGGCGGACGTGAACCCGGGGACGACCCCCAACATCCCGAACTACAGCGCCGTGGCGAACCTCAACACGAACCTCGCCATCACCCAGTTCTACCCGGGGATCGCCGAGGCGAACAACGCGACCACCATCCTCGCCGGAGCCCAGGACAACGGGACGGACCTCTACTCGTCCAGCGCCACTCCGCCCACGACGTGGAACGAGGTCGGTGGCGGCGATGGGGGCGGCTCGGCCATCAACCAGGCGAACCCGAGCGAGCAGATCATCGAGGAGGACGTGAGCGTCGGCGGCTACCTCCTCGCGACGACCGACGGGTGGAACACCTCGTCGGTGATCACGCCGCCCTTCAACACCGCCAACTGGGCGGCGCCGGTCCAGATAGTCCAGGGCAGCGCCGGTCCGAGCGTGCTCTTCGGCGGAGACGGCGTGTACGTCTCGACCGACTTCGGCTCCACGTGGGCCTCGCCCACGGGTTACACGAGTTCATCCGTCTCGACGATCGCCGTGGCGCCGTCGAACCCCTCGGTGTTCTACGCCGGCTACGACGACGGCACCATCCAGGTCTCGACCGACGCCGGGGCGACGTGGACCACCGTGCAGCCGGCCAACGGCGAGACGGTGACCCACATCTCGGTCGACCCGACCACCTCGAGCACGTTCTACGCGAGCGAGTCGATCGTCGGCTACTCCGGCCTGCCGACCGGTGGGGGGCCGGGCGGTCCGCCCGAGATCGTCGAGTACACCGCGGCGACCACGGCGCCGGCGCTGACCGACCTCACGGGCAACCTCGCCCTCGGGATCCCGGCCTCGTCGGTCGTGCCCGACGGCAACGGTGGGCTCATCGCCGCGACCGACGCGGGCGTCTTCTGGGCGAAGACCCTCAACGGCGCCTCGACCAGCTGGGTCCGCCTCGGGGTGGGCCTGCCCAACGTGCAGGTGATGGACGTCGCCCTCACGTCGCACGGCACCCTCATCGCCTACACCCACGGTCGAGGGGTGTGGACGCTGCCCTTCAGCGCGAGCGCGCCCTCGACGGTCACGATCTGCACCTGGAACGGCGGCGCCGGCGCCGGCGGGAGCGACTGGTCCGTCGGCTCGAACTGGACCACGACGACCGGCGCCTCGTGCACCGGCGCGGGCGGCCCGCCCGCGGGGGCGCAGATCGTCTTCCCGGCCACGGCCGCCAACACGACGGTGAGCTGGGACACCGGCACCGAGACCGGCGGAGGCGCCGCGGCTCCGGCCACGACCTACGACTCGATCTCGATCGAGGGGAACTACACCTTCGAGGACAACTCGTCGGGGATCCCCCTCACCCTCGACCTCACGCCGGCGAACAGCGCCCCGTGCGGGGCGGGCGTGAGCCTGTGCGTGGAGTCGAACAACTTGCACCTGCCGATGGGCTTCACCTTCGCCGACGCCCAGGAGCTGGCGGCGCCCTCGGGCGACCAGTTCTACCTCTCGGGCCCCGTGTCGTGGGCCCCCTCGGTGGGCATCTCGATCGGTGACGCCACGAACACCGGTGGCGTCGCCTTCACGGGACCCGCCTCGACGACCCCCCTCGGTCCGACCAGCGTGGCCGGTGGGTTCATGTTCGTCGCGACCACCTTGGACACCGCGGTCACCGTCTCCTCGGGCGCCCAGTTCGCCACCGCCGGGACATCGAGCGTGGCGGCACTGACCAACGACGGCGGTCTCGTGAACCTCGGGTCGACGAGCGTGGTCACCCTCGGTGCGGCCTCGTGGCTCAACGCGACGACCAACGGGACGCTCGCCCTCGTGATCGGTGGCGTCGGGCGCCCACAGATCGTCCAGAACGCGGGCACCCTCGACCTCTCGGGAGCCTCTCTCGTCGTGAGTAGCGCCTCGCTGTTGCCCGTGGGGGCGTCGTGGGTGGTGGTGGGCCTCAACAACGCGTTGGGGGCTCGCGCGGCCGGGACGTTCAGCGGGCTGCCCAACGGGTCGGTCTTCAGCGACCTCTCCGGCGACCTGCTCATGATCACCTACCCGGCCGAGAACGGGGGCGATCCCTCCCAGGGCGTCGTGCTCACCAACGTCACCGGCGACACGGCGCCCGGCCAGCCGACGCGTGTCGTGGCGTCCGCGGGAGACGCCACGGCGACGGTCGCCTGGACCGCCCCGACCGCCGACGGCGGGCTCTCGGTGACGGGCTACACGGTCACCGCCGCCCCGGGCGGCCAGACCTGCCAGACCGCCCTCACCTACTGCCAGGTGACCGGTCTCGTCGACGGGGACACCTACACCTTCACCGTCACGGCGTCCAACCCCATCGGGACGGGCCCCGCGTCGAGCGCCTCCAACCAGGTCACCCCCGTCGCGGGCGGTGGCGGTGGTGGCGGTGGTGGCGGTGGTGGCGGCGGCTCGGTGAGCCCGGTCCAGACCCCGTCGGGCCCCACCGAGACCCAGTCGGCCCTCACGGTGAGCTCGACCAGCTCGTCGACCTCGACCACGCTCGGCGGGAGCCTCACGCTCTCCACGACCGGCGGCTCGGGCACCGGGGCCGTGTCCTACACGGTCTCGGACGGCACCGCCAAGGGCTGCGCGCTCAGCGGCGACGTCCTCACCGCGACGACCCCGGGGACGTGCCTGGTGACCGCCACCAAGGCGGCCGACGCGACCTACCTCGCGATCTCGGCGAACCAGACCTTCACCTTCAGCGCGCCGTCGCTGCCCCGCGGGGTGCTCGTGCGCTTCAGCGCCGTGGGCACGACGCTGTCGGGGGCCCAGCTCTCCCAGCTGCGAGCCTTCGGCTCGGCGCTCATCCCGGGCGCCGTGGTGGTCATCACCGTCGACGCCCGCGGGGAGCTCGCCGCGGCACACCACCGACTGCTCGCGGTCGAGCGGATCCTGCACTCGCTTCGCGGAGTGCACCTCGAGGTCCGCTTCAACCGCGGCGGGGGAGCCCCGGTGGTGATCGTCCGGGCCATCCGCCAGTAGTCGGTCCGCGCCGGGCCCTCGCGGCCCGGCGCGGACCACCCGGCGCGACGGGCGAGCCGCCGTCGCGCGGCTAGGGGGTGAGGGTCGGGGACGCCCCGTCGGGGGAGGCCAGTCGGGCGAGGGCGAGCAGCCAGTCGCCCTGGTCGTCCCAGTCGGCGTCGAGGTCGTGGAGGGCCCGCGCGACCATCTGGCTCTCGAGCAGGAGGGCCCACTGGCGCCCCGTGAGCGAGGCGGGCAGCAGCCCCCGGCCCACGGCCTCGTCGTAGAGCTCGCCGCAGCGCCCCATGTAGCGCGCGTACACCTCGAGGAACCCGGGGCGCAGGCTGGGCCGGGCGAGGGCCGACGCGGCCACCCGGAAGTAGGCCTGACGGTTCCTCGTGTGCTGGCGCTCGAGGGTCGGGTCGGTGACGTAGCCGTGCAGGCTGTCGAGGAACCGGCCCGTCGGGTGGGGCCCGTCGAGGACCCCCTCGATGCCCCGGACGATGCCGTCGGTGACCTCGGTGAGGATCGTGAGCAGGGCCGCGTCGATGAGGCCCTGGCGTGAGCGGAAGTGGCCGTAGATCACGCTCGTCGAGAGGCCGGTCTCCTGGCAGATGTCGAGGATGCGCAGCTCGCCCTCGTCCCCGGCCCAGAGCCGGCGCGCCGTCGCCTCGACCAGGGCGTCTCGCGCGGATCGGTCGGGTGTGCCCTCGGCCACGGGCAGAACCTACATCGGGGGTGTCACCGTGGGTTCGGACAGCGATGCCGAACCGACGGCGCTAGCCGGCGAGGGCCTCGGCGAGGTGGCGCCACTCCTCGAGCGGGGGCTCGGCCCCCTCGCCGAGCACCTGGAGGAGCACGTGGTCGGCCCCGGCCACCCGGTGCTGGGCGACGACCTCGCGGGCGCCCGCCTCGTCGACGTGGGCGACGAGCGCCTCGCAGAGCCGCTCGGAGCCCCCGCGCACCCAGTCCTCGGCGGTGAAGCCCAGCCGGGCCCAGTTGCTCCGGTAGTTGGCGAGCCCGGTGTAGAAGTC
>JAKBNI010000061.1 GCA_021831125.1 Actinomycetes bacterium
CGGCCCACCTCATCGGGGGCGGTCGCGGCGAGCCGCTCGCTCGGGATCCCGGCGACGCGCGCCCGGGCCGCGCGCACGGTGGCGCGCAGCCCCGCCATCCACTCGGGACGGCCGCGGCGCACTCCGGCGAGGAAGGGGCGCTCCGCCCCGGTGCCGGCGACCGCCACCGCGAAGCACACGGCCTCCGCCCAGTCGCCGGCGACGGCTACGCGCTCCCCCCCGGTCCGCTCGCTCCCGTCGACGAGCCGCCCGACGTCGTGGCCGAGGCGCGCGAGCAGCTCGTTGACGCGCAGCTCCTCGGCGCACTCGAGCGCCCGGGTGTCCACCTCCTCGAGGGCGTCGGCCAGGTGGCGAGGGTGCGGGCTCACCCGGGCGTGGACGAGCTCGTGGGCCCGCACGACCCGCGCGGTGGCGTCACCGCCCAGCGGGACCTCGAGCACCCGGGCCACGAGGTCACAGCTCGCCCGGCCCCGGGCCGGCGCCCCGCGCTCGACCCGCCAGGGCCCCGGGGCGATCTCGTCCTCGCGACCGGTGACGAGCTCGGGGAAGACGCTCACGCCAGGGTGGCGATGGCCAGGGCGTCGAGGACGTCGGGAGCCGAGGCGCCGAAGACGATGGCGGCGGCCCGTTCCGCCCCGAGCCGGGTTCGCAGCCGGTCGAAGGCGTAGAAGCGGCGAAGCGAGACCCGGCGCGACGACGGCCCCAGGGAGCCCGCGAGGGCCGGCGCGCGCAGGTCCGGCGCGAGGGCGGCGACGGCGGCCGGATGGGGTCGGTCGATCCGCACCCGCACCGCGAAGCGGTCGAGCAGGGGGCCCGGCAGGTCCTCGACGTCCTCGGCGTTCGAGGTCGCCACCACCGAGTATGCCGGACCCGGGGCGATCCACTCGAGGCTCTCGGGGTGGCGCCAGCGCGCGGAGGCCGAGGAGTCGGTGACGGCGAGGAGCGTGGCCAGCGCGTCCCCGGCCGCCCGGTCGACCTCGTCGAGCACGAGCCGACCGCCCCGGCCGCCGCCGGCGCGCCAGGCACGGATCGCCGGACCCTCCCGCCAGGCGAAGCGTCCGCCCTCACCGGGCATCCACGTGCCGGTCACCTCGGCGCCGGTGAGGTCCTCGGTACAGACGATTCGCTCAGCCGGCGCGCCCGCGCCGACCGCGAGGGCGGCGTAGGTCTTGCCCGTGCCCGGCGGCCCGTAGAGCAGGAGGCGATCCACCCCCGCGCCGAGCACGTCCTCCACGTCACGCCAGCACTGACCCCGCTCGTCGTCCACCTCGGCCCCCTTCGCGACCCAACGGTCGCGTGGGACTACACGCTGACCGCGACGACGCCGTCCTCCTCGGGGGTCAGCGACGAGCGCAACGAGAGCATGAGGCCCCCACCGACGAGAGCCGTGATCCCCGTGCCGATCGGCCACCAGTCGCCGAGGTGCACCCCGTAGTAGAGGGCGGTGATCGCCGGGGCGAGGGTGCCCGAGACGCCCCAGGCCGTGCCGGCCGCGGCGTTGTACCGGCCCCGCAGGTGCTCGGGGGCGATCTGGTTGACGAGCGCCGATCCGGCCGGTTGGAGCATGGTCTCGCCCACCGCGAAGACCACCTGCGTGAGGCACATCGAGACAACCGCGACCACCACCGGCAGGGCCAGCGACGCGCCCAGGACGGCCCAGAAGACGAACCACAGCAGGCTCACCAGGGCCATCGCCCGGGTGCGGCTGCGGCCCTCCATCCGGTTGAGGATCCAGAGCTGGCCGACCACGATCGTGAGGGTGTTGAAGAAGAACGTGATCCCGATCACGTGGACGCTCACGTGCAGGTTGTTCACGATGAACAGGCTCAGTCCCGAGTCGACCGAGCCGTAGCCCCCGAGGATGAGGACCAGGCTCGCGACCACGTAGCGGCGCAGGCGGCGGTCCCTGAGCACCACCCGCCACCCGTCCTTCGCCCCGGGGCCGTCGTGGGCCTCGTGGACCGGGCCCCCGTGGGCGAGCAGCGTCGCGAAGATGACCCCGGACGCCACCGTGACCACGGCGTCGAAGAGGTAGAGCACGGTGAAGCTCTCGGGGTGGCGCAGGCTCACGATCGAGGCCGACACCAACAGTCCCATGCCGATCCCCAGGTTGACCATCATGAAGTTGACCCCGTAGGCCCGCTGGCGGTGCGTGTCGCCCACGAGCCGGGCGATCAGCACCGCCCCCGGCCCCCAGCCCGCGCCCTCGAAGACGGTGATGATGAGCGCGATGACGATCGCCTCGGTCCGGGTGTGGATGGTCGTCCACAGGACGAGGCCCACCGCCGAGGCGAGGTAGGACCCGAGGCCCACCCGGGCCGGGCCGACGCGGTCGACGAGGGTCCCCCAGACGGGCCCCGTGGCGAGGCCCACGACGGCCGTCGCCGTGAGCAGCAGCGTCGAGAACGTGGTGGAGAAGCCCCGCACGTTGTGCAGGTAGACGACGAACATCGCGAAGGCCAGGCCGTTGCCGAAGCAGTTCACGAACGTGCAGAGGTAGAGGCGGCGTAGCGGGCCGCGGATCTCTCGCCGGAAGTCGGCGGGGACGAGGCGGTCGAGGTACTCCATAGGGTTCGCCAGGTTAGCGATGGCATGCGACGTGATCGGCCGTTTTCACGGGATTGTAAGGACCCGCTCGCGAGGAGCGCACTACGAGGCGGAGTCGACGTCCTCGCCCAGGTACACGGCACGCACCCGAGGGTCGACCAGCAGCTCCGACGCCGGGCCCGCCAGCACGATGCGCCCGTTCTCGAGCACGTAGCCCCGATCGGCCAGGCGCAGCGCGTGCGCGGCGTTCTGCTCGACGAGCAGCACCGTGGTTCCCGCCGCGCGAATCTCGCCGATGATGCGAAAGATCGTGTCCACGATCATCGGCGCGAGCCCCATCGAGGGCTCGTCGAGCAGCAAGAGGGTGGGCTGGCTCATGAGGGCGCGGCCGATGGCGAGCATCTGCTGCTCACCCCCCGAGAGGTTCGAGCCCAGCTGCTTGCGCCTCTCCTTCAGGATCGGGAACGTCTCGTAGATGCGCTCGAGGTCCTCGCTGATCGAGCCCCGTCGCCGGAAGGCGCCCATCTCGAGGTTCTCCTCCACCGACATCTGGGGGAAGATCCGCCGGCCCTCGGGCACGTGGCTGACCCCGAGCTTGGCGAAGTCGTGGGCGCGCGTGTGGCTGATGTCGCGACCTTGGAAGGTGATCGACCCGCTCGCGGGTGCCTGGAGGCCCGAGACCATTCGCAGGGTCGTGGACTTGCCGGCGCCGTTCGCGCCGAGCAGGGTGACGATCTCTCCCTCGTTCACCTCGAAGGTGATCCCGTGCAGGGCGGTGATGGCCCCGTAGCGCACGACGGCGTCCGCGACCTCGAGCATCACGCCGAAGCCTCCGCCGAGGTGCCCAGGTAGGCCTCGATCACCACCGGATTGGCCCGAATCTCGGCCGGGGTCCCCTCGGCGATCACGCTCCCGAAGTTCAAGACGTAGAGGCGCTCGGCGAGCGACATCACGAGCTTCATGTCGTGCTCGATCAGCAGGATCGTCACGCCGAGCTCGTCGCGCACCCGTCGGATCAGGCGCGCGAGGTCCAGCTTCTCCGAGGGATTGGTGCCGGCCGCCGGCTCGTCGAGCAGGAGCACCTCGGGCTCGGTCGCCAGGCCCCGGGCGATCTCCAGTCGGCGCCGCTCGCCGTAGGACAGAGACGCGGCGACCACGTTCGCCCGGTCCGCGAGTCCCACGAAGCGCAAGAGCTCGGCCGTCTTCTCGTCCGAGCGGCGGTCGTCGTGGCGGGTCCGCGGTCCCCGGACCATCGCGCCGATCACTCCGAAGCCGCGGTGGTTCTCGGCGCCGATCTTCACGTTGTCGAAGGCGCTCAGCGCGCTGAACATCCGAGAGGCCTGGAATGTCCGGGCCACACCGGCGCCGGCGACCCGGTGCGCCTTCTTGCCGATCACCGACATGGAGCGCCCGTCGGCCCGGTGGAACGTGATGGTCCCCTCCTGGGGCTGGTAGACGCCGGTCAGCGAGTTGAACAGCGACGTCTTGCCGGCGCCGTTCGGCCCGATGACCGCCAGGATCTCCCCTCGCTTCTGGACGAGGCTCACGTCGTTGAGCGAGACGACCCCGCCAAAGCGCAGGGTCACGTGCTCGACCTCGAAGACGTTCTCGGCGCTCATACGTCGTCTCCGAGCAGGACCTCGTCCGGATGCCCTTCGTGGGACTTCTCATAGAGGGTTATCTCGCGCCGGCGCTGGCGCGAGGGGATGAGCCCGGCCGGCCGGAAGATCATCATGGTGATGAGCAGGGCCCCCACGTAGATGTAGAGGTCGGGCTGCTGGTAGCCCGACGGAGGCGTGTGGTTGAGGTAGGCCTGGATCACCTGGATGATGATCGCGCCCACGACGACCCCCGAGATGGACCCCATCCCGCCCAAGATCACGAGCACCAAGATGTTGATCGAAAAGACCAGCGTGAAGCTCGAGGGGAACAGGAAGTTGTCGGCGCTCGCCGTGATGACCCCGGCGAAGCCGGCCGAGGCCGCACCGACCGCGAAGGCCATCACCTTGAACTTGAGGGGGTTAATCCCGAGAGACTCCGCGGCGACCTCGTCCTCGCGGATCGCGGTCCAGGCCCGTCCCACCCGTGAGCGCTGGAGCAGCGAGAAGATCACCAGGAAGAGGACGACCGACCCCAGGGCCAGGTAGTAGTAGGGCACCGGCGCGAGGCCCCAGGTGTACTTGATCGGCCCCACGTGGAAGACGGGGTGGGGGATCTGCTTGGTGCCGGTCGAACCCCCGGTGATCCCGTAGAGGTTGTTCGCGAAGATCGTGATGATCTCACCGAAGCCCAGGGTCACGATGGCGAGGTAGTCGCCGCGCAGACGCAGCGTCGGCGCCCCGAGCAAGACGCCCGCGATCACCACGAAGACCACGGCGAAGGGGATCGCCCAGAAGGCGTCGAGGGGGTGGCCGAAGGGCGGCGGGGTCGGCAGCGCCCCGGTGACCCAGGCCGTCGTGTACGCGCCGATCGCGTAGAAGGCCACGTAACCCAGGTCCAGCAGACCCGCGAACCCGACGACCACGTTGAGCCCGATGGCGAGCAGGACGTAGATCGCCACGTAGGTCACGAGCGCCGACTGCCAGAAGGCGTTGTTCACGATGTGCGGGAGGAGGATCCCGAGGACGAACAGCACCAGGGCGAAGCCGACCCGGACGGGACGCTTCTCGGTCATCTGGCGCGGCCCCGCGAGGGCGTGTGAACCTCGCGAGCGGATGGCCGTACCAAAGCGCGTCCAGAGCTCGACGACTCCCCACGCGACGAGGGCGAGGGCCAGGAACACCAGCCATCGCTGGGTCCGGAAGATACCGAAGAAGGAAGCCGCCTCGGCGTAGGAGCCCGTGAACCCCGACGTGGGGTACTGATTGGAGCCGGGCGGCCCGGTGATGAGCTCGATGACCGCCACCACGCCCAGCACGACGAGGAGCCGGCGCATGGGCGCGCGCTGCAGGAGGTCCCGGATCACGCCGTCCTCCCCAGCCGCTCACCGAGGATGCCCGTCGGGCGCACCAGGAGGACGAGGACGAGGATCCCGAAGGCGACGACGTCGATGTAGGCCGCCTGGACGAAGACCACGCAGAGGTTCTCCACGATGCCGAGCAGCAGACCGCCGACGACTGCGCCACGAAGGTTGCCGATTCCGCCCAGCACGGCCGCGGTGAAGGCCTTGAGTGCGGGAACGAAGCCCATGTTGTAGACGACGCCGATGTTGAGCCCGTAGAGGAACCCGGCCACGCCGCCGAGGGCGCCACCGACGATGAAGGTGATGGCGATCGTGCGGTCGATGTTCACCCCCATGAGGGACGCGGTCTCGGCGTCCTGGGCAACCGAGCGGATACCCCGGCCCAGGCGCGTGCGGCCCACCAGCCAGTCGAGCGCGATGAACATGACGACACTCACCACGAGGATGATGAGGTCGTACATCAGCACGGGCGCGCCGAAGATGGTGAAGACCGTGTGATTGATGTAGGGCTGGGGGTCGCTCACCGAGAGGTGGCCGAACTCCTTGCCCGCCAGGTTGAACAGGAAGTACGACGCCCCGATCGCACTGATGAGGTACGCGAGTTGCGGGGCCCGCCGTCGCCGGAGCGGACGATAGGCGACCCGTTCCACGAGGGTCGCGGCCGCGGCTCCGGCGGTACCGGCCGCGGCGATCCCGAGGACGATGATGAGAACGCTCGTCATGCCCGCGGGCACCGTCGCCCCGACCATCGCCCGCAAGACGAAGTAGCCGGCGAAGCCCCCGGACATGAAGATCTCGGAGTGCGCGAAGTTGATCAGGCGCAAGACGCCGTAGACCAACGTGTAGCCCACGGCGACCATCGCGTAGAGCAGCCCGTTCGCCACTCCACCGACGAAGAGGAACCAGAACTCGGCCTTGAGTGTGTCGAAGTGCGTGGCCAGATAATGACCAAACGAGCCCAAAGCCCCTCCCTGTTGGGCATGAGTGTACCGAACCGGAGGGGCCGGGGGAGGTGACTCCCCCGGCCCCTCAAGGTCGGTCCGCTACCGAGTGGGACTACTCGAGCCCCAGCTGGACGATCTTGCCGTTCTCCACCTTGTTCACGTAGATCGCGGAGCCCGCGATGTTGCCGTTCTTCTGGAACTTCACGATCTTCGTGATGCCCTTGTAGGTGATCTTGTGGAGCTCCGCGACGAGGTTCGCCCGGGTGATCTTCTTGTGCTGGGCGAGCAGCGCCTTCATCCCCGCGATGATGGTGTTCGTCGCGTCGTAGGACTCGGGCGCGTAGGTCGCCGTCGCCGCCGAGAAGTTCGACAGGTTCTGGTAGCCCTTGTTGAACGCCGCGTTGTTCGAGGCCGAGCACGCGCACGACAGCAGGACGCCGTTGGCCGCCGAGGCGGGCGTGGTGCCCTGGATCAGCGCCGGGGAGTCCGAGCCGTCACCCGACATCACGACGCCGGTGTAGCCCGACGAGCTGAGCGCGCCGAGGAACAGACCGAGGTCGCAGTAGTAGCCGCCGTAGAACATGGCGCTCGCACCGCTCGCGACGACCTGGGTCGCCGCCGCCTGGTACTCGGTCGCCGAGGCCGTGCCGTTGTTGCACTGGCCGGTGCCCGGGACGGTGGCCGTGGTGACCTTGGCGCCGTCGGACTGGGCCTGGGTGGCCACGGCCTGGGCGAGGCCGGCACCGTAGGCCGAGCCGTCGTTCACCACGTACAGGCTCTTGAAGCCCTTCGTCTTCACCAGGTAGTTGGCGTCAGCCGGGCCCTGGACCGAGTCGTCAGCGACGACGCGGAAGAAGTTGTTCCAGCCCTTCGTGGCGAGGCTCGGGTTGGTCGCCGACGGGCTGACCGTGGCGACGTGGGCCTTCGCGTAGTAGGGCTCCGCCGCTGCAGTGGCGCCCGAGAAGGCCGGTCCGACGATGGCGATGAGCTTCTGGTTGGCGACCGCGGCCTGGGCCTCGGTCGGCGAGATCGTCGGGTCGCCCTGGTCGTCGTAGCGCGCCAACTTCAGAATGAACTGGCGGTGGTGCACGTTGGCGTTGTACTGGTTGATCGCCAGCTCGACGGCGAACACCATGTTCAGACCGAGCTGAAGGTTCCCGCCCGAGAGGGGTCCCTCGTAGCCGATGACGTACGTGGGCAGCGGCTGACGATGCTTCACCGCGGCCCCCGACGACGACGCGACAACCGCCGGCACCGCCATCACCAAGAGGGCGCTGGAGGCAATCGCCGCCACCGTCTTGCTAAAACGAAGCTTCATTTGCTGTCGTTCCTCCACTCATTCCTTTACTGCCTCTCCACAAGTGGTCACCGAGACGTCACTTGGGCGTCCGGCCCCCCGAGGAATGACTAGGCCGACCTGGCCATCGCGAAACCATACCAGCGGTCGAATAGCCTCCACTAACAGTGGTCGGTCCAAAGCGAACAGGTGTTTGACGGAAGCGGGTCGTTCGGATAGTCTACGAACACCCGTTCGTAGAGGAGGCCCCATGGCCGAAGTGCTCACCCCGATGCGCCGACAGATCCTCGAGTTCATCGTCGCCTGCCAGAGGGAGCGGAACTTCCCGCCCACCATCCGTGAGATCGGTGAGCACGTCGGCCTCTCCTCCTCGGCGACCGTGGCCAACCACATCAAGGTCCTGAAGGACGCGGGCTACATCGCGAAGAACCCCCAGCAGCCACGTACCCTGACGGTGCGGATGGACGCCGCCGGGCTCGCCGCCGACCGGCGCGTGCGCACGGTCCCGCTCGTCGGCGACGTGGCGGCGGGCGTGGGGACCCTGGCGAGCGAGACCCAGCGCGAGGCGCTGCCCCTCCCCGAGCAGTTCGTCGGCCGTGGGGAGTGCTTCGTCCTGCAGGTCCGCGGAGACTCCATGGTGGGAGCCGGCATCCTCTCGGGTGACTACGTGGTGGTCGAGCGTGAGACCGACGCGCGCGTGGGCGACATCGTGGTGGCGGGGATCCCCGGGGAGGAGGCGACCGTCAAGCGATTCTTCCCCCAGGGGGCACGCGTCGTGCTGCAGCCGGAGAACCCGATGCTCGAGCCGATGGAGTTCGACGCCCGCGACGTCGTCCTCTACGGCAAGGTCGTCTCGGTCCTGCGCCGCTACTAGGGCCGCCCGAGCCACGCGCCGAGCGCGCCCGCGAAGGCGTCGAGCTCGGCGGCGGTGACGTACTCGTCGGGGGTGTGCGCCCGCAGCGGGTCGCCCGCGCCGAAGTTCACCGCGGGCACGCCCCGCTCGACGAAGGTCGCGACGTCGGTCCAGCCCTGCTTCGCCCGGGGCGGGGCGCCGGTGAGTTCGACCAGCGCGGCGAGGGCCGGGTGGTCGAGGTGCGGCGGGGCCGCCGGCGCCCAATCCACGTCCTCGAACAGGTCGCCCTCGTCGAGCGCGTCGGCGAGGTACCCGCGCAGCCACGCGACGGCCCCTTCCCGGTCCCGGTCCGGAGCGATCCGCTGGTTGAGGGTGAGCGTTGCCCGGTCGGGCACGACGTTGCCCGCGACCCCGCCCTCGACCGCGACGGCCTGGAGCTGCTCTATGAACTCGACGCCCTCCAGAGGCACCCGCCGGGGCTCGTAGCGCGCGACGCGCTCGATCACCGCGGCGAGCCGGTGGATGGCGTTTCGCCCCTCGAAGGGCCGTGCCGTGTGGGCCCGGCGCCCGACGAGGGTCACCTCGGCGCGCAGGCTACCCTGGCAGCCCGCCTCGACCCGGCCCCCGGTCGGCTCACCGAGCACCGCGCAGTCGGCGAGGAGCAGGTCCGGGCGCAGCTCGACCACCTCGAGCAGCCCCGACTCGCCGCGAGCCACCTCCTCGCGGGCGTAAAAGACCCAGGTGACCTCAACCGGGCGCGGCGCGGGATCGAGGGCGAGCTCGAGCATCACCGCGAGCGACCCCTTCATGTCGCACGCGCCGACCCCCACGAGGCGCTCCCCCTCCAGCCGCGCCCGCGTCGCGTCGCCGGGCACGGTGTCGAGGTGTCCCGCGACGAGCCGGCGCTTCGCGTGGGTGCCCGTCGAGCGCGCTACCACGTTGTCACCCACTCGCTCGACCTCGAGGTGGGCCGCCGCGCGCAGCCGCGACTCGACGAGCGCCGCGAGACGCCCCTCACCCCGGCTGACCGAGGGCACGGCGACGAGCTCGAGGGCCGCCTCGAGACGGGTCACGTCGCGACGCCGTGGTCGCGCAGAATCGCGTTGAGGCGAGCCTTGTCGTGGCGCTCGCCCTCCTCGAGCCGGCGGATGATGAGCACGCACGGCAGGAAGAACTCGCCCCCGGGGAACTCCCGGCGCCGGCTCGCGGCGATGGCCACGCAGTAGTCGGGGACGTGCCCGCGCGAGACCTCCTCTCCGGTCGCGGCGTCGATGACCGGGATCGACGGGTTGAGCAGCGAGCCCGCACCGAGGACCGAGCCCCGCCCGACCCGCGCCCCCTCGACGACCATGCACCGGCTGAAGACCATCGCGTCGTCCTCGATGACGACCGGCACAGCGTTGGCCGGCTCCAGCACGCCGCCGATGCCCACCCCGCCGGCCAGGTGGACGTTCGCGCCGATCTGCGCGCAGCTGCCCACGGTCGCCCAGGTGTCGACCATCGTGTTCTCGCCCACCCACGCCCCGACGTTGACGTAGCTCGGCATGAGGACAACCCCGGGGGCGAGGTAGCTCCCCCGCCGGGCCGACGCGCCGGGCACGACGCGCACGCCACGGCGCTCGTAGTCGTGCTTGAGCTCGAGCTTGTCGAGGTACTCAAAGGGCCCCACCTCGACGCGCTCGAGCCCGCGCAGGCGGAAGAGCAGCAGGATCGCCTGGCGGACCCACTCGTGGACGACGACCTCGCCGTCGCGCACCTCGGCGACCCGGACCTGGCCGTCGTCGAGCTTGGTGAGGACCAGCTCCACGTCACGGCGGGCCTCGTGGTTCGCCGGGGTCATCGAGCCGATCTCGTCGAACCAGCGGCCGATGCGGGTCTCGAGGTCGCTCACCGCGCCATGGTACCGAGCGCGCCGCGCGCCGCCCGGGCTCGGACCTCGTGGGCCCGCGCACCCGCGGCGAGGGTGGCGAGGGCGCCCGCGGCGCGGTCGAGCTCCTCGTCGAGGCCCGCCCCGCCGTCGCCCCCGGTCCAGGCGGCGAACGC
>JAKBNI010000062.1 GCA_021831125.1 Actinomycetes bacterium
CCACAAGGCGCGCCACGACAGGTCAAAGGAATACGGTGCTCTCTCGAAGCCCAAGGGCAAACCCAGGAGGACGAATGTCGCATAGGTCCCGAGGCCAATGTGAGACACGGGTGGTGAGACTTCACAAAATGCCTTGGTAAAGATGGCCTTCGGAAATGAGCGGGGTCCGCTAGCTCGGGTCGACATCTTGCTTGCCGGAGTTGCCCGCCACGGAACGGCCTTTGAGGGCCACTTGGGAGCCAGCCTCAGTGACCTGGGTCAGATGTCGAGATCGAGGCGCATCGCGACCTGCCCCGTAAGCGACCGTCCTCCTGCCACGTCCTCCATCCCTCTGGCCAGCATCTCGGGTCCGAACTCCGACTCATCTAGTACTCGGAAGCCAAGGTGTTCGTAGAGCGGCCCGTTCCAGGGCACCTCATAGAAGGTGGCCAGGGTTACAGCCGGTCGTCCCGTCGAGCGCGCCCAACTCTTGACCTGCTCGATTAGCGCTTTCCCCAGCCCGTGACCCTGGTAGTCCGGATGGACGCAAACGTGGAAGATGTGGGCGGCATTGTCTAGGACGCCTACGAGTGCGTAGCCCGCTACCTCGTCTGCGACCACTGCCACCCAGGAGCGTCCTGACCGCGCGTACTCGACCAGCAACTCGATGGAGTCCGGGGGGCTGGCGGCGACCTGCTCATAGCCGATGGCCACGAACTGGTCGTGGGTGGCCAACTCGATGAGTTGGAGACATGGAGAATCCTCTGCGCGAGCCGGACGGATTGTGACGCTGTCGGACACGGGCTTATCGTGCCACGTCAGACCGACCAGGCGCTCACCCCGCTCATTTCCAAAGAACCGGCAAAGACACGCAAGGGGTCACACGATCAAGTCGTGCACGACCAACTATGTCGCTCCGAGGGGTTCCTGGAACTCTCGACACATTGTCCAGTCAGGTTGCGCGTGTTGTCACACCGGTTTAGAACCGCCTGAGAGGAATGGGCGAACCCCACGCTTGAGCGAGCGAAAGCCCGTGTGAGGATTGGGCGTCGCTGCTTTCTGTGCGTGCAGTGTGAACCGTCGAGGTGTCGCGCATCGCGAGCGCGGTGGGTGCACGCTGGATGTATGACGACCGCTGCAAAGTCCACGAAGGGTCGTAGCGACGGGAAGGGCCATCATTGGCGGTGGTGGTTGGGCACCGGGCTCGTTCTGGTCCTCACGATCGGTGGTTTTCCCTCGTCCTCGGCCGGAGCCGCTGGCACGACTGCCAACTCGATCAGCGTCGGCGCGGCGCCCAGTGGTGCGAGTCCACACGGCACGTACGCGCCGAGGGCCACCGCGACCTCCGGCGACCCGGTCCAGATCACTCTCGACAAGAACTCCTCGGGCTGCGTCCTTGACGGCGCGGTGGTGAACTTCACTGCTGCGGGTACGTGCGTCGTCGACTTCAACGACCCCGGCAACGACAATTACGCGCCGGCCGCCCAGGTGACCCAGTCGATCAAGGTGTACGCGAAGAACACCATCACGACGAGCGCCGTACCGAAGGCGGGAAGTGCCGGTGGTCGATTCGCCCCGGGCGCGAGTGCGACCTCGGGCGACAGAGTGCTGATCACCCTCGACAGGGCCTCCTCGGGGTGCGTCTTGAGTGGCGTGTGGGTCGACTTCACGGGTCGGGGGCGCTGCAAGGTGGACTTCAACGACCCGGGGGCCGGGTCGTTCGGACCGGCGGCCCCGGTCCAGAGGTCGGTCAAGGTGTACGCCTCGAACGAGATTTACGTCAAGCCGCTCCCCAGCGCGGGGGTGGTCCTCGGGACGTACACGCCGGTGGCGTCGGCCACGTCTGGCGACACCGTCTCGATCACCCTGGACGGGACGTCGACCGGATGCACGCTGAATCAGGGCACCGTGAGCTTCACCGACAACGGGGTCTGCGTCCTCGACTTCAACGACCCGGGTAACGGCGCGTTCGCGGCCGCGAGCGAGGTCAAGCGATCGATCACCATCGGCTACGGCAATCCGAGCCCGCAGAGCCCTCTCACGATCGTGAGCCTCTCCGCGCCGTACGGACGGCCACTGACCCTCACGACCAGCGGGGGCTCGGGGTCCGGCGCCGTCAGCTACCGCGTCGTGTCCGCCGGCTCGGCCGACTGCTTCATCGACGGTGACGTCTTGTCGAGCCGGCACGCGGGGACGTGCTCGGTCGAGGCCACCAAGGCGGCCTTCCAGATGTACCTCCAAGCCACCTCGCCGGCGACGACCATCACGATCGTCCCGCTCACGCCACGGGCGCGGCGGGTCAGCGCCGCGTTGTGGGTCGGTCGGACGATGACGGTTCGGATCTTTGGTGCGCACTTCTACGGCCGGCCTCTCGTCGCGGGACACCTCCTCGGGGTGAGCGCCGTCGTCGTGCGTGACTCGGGCCGGGTGCTCACGGTCCGCGTTCACGTGGGACGCCACTGCCCGCGTGGCCGGCACCGTTTGACCCTGATCTTCGCCCACGGGCAGCGGGCGAGCGTGACGTTCGTCGTGCGCCGACGGTGACGGCTCGGCCGCTCGAGCGCGGTCGGCGCGGGGGCTACGAGTCAGCGAGGTGGACTGGGGTCGGTCTCCGCGTCGACGAAGCGGATGCCTGGGGTCGAGGCCTCGGAGCCGTCCGCGCGGATGAGGTAGGCGTCGTATCCGTCGATGGCGGCGACCACCTCGAACGCCTCGTCGCTCCCGACCGCGACGGCCGTCGCGAGGGCGTCGGCGAGGGTCAGGTTCGGTCCGGTCACCGTCGCCGACGCGGGGGCGGGACCAGTCCGGCCGATGGGGTCGACGAGGTGGCGGCCCCGCTCGTACTCGCCCGAGGTCGCGATCGCCCGGTCAACCTCGAGGACCGCGGCGAGGGCGTCCAGGCGCCAGGGGTGGCGCACGCCGATGCGCCAGGGGCCCCCCTGGGGGGCGGCGCCGTGACAGGTGATGTCCCCTCCACCGTTGACCATGGCCGAAGTGACGCCCGCGTCCACGAGCACCGCGAGGGCGCGCTCGATCGACCAGCCCTTGACGAGTCCCGTCGGGTCGACACCCCCGGGCAGCGCGAACGCGTCGAACCACCCTCGTGAGAGCGTCCCGGCGGCTTCGCACAGGTCGAGGACCTCGCTCACCTCGGGAGGGGCGTCCTCGAGGCGCAGCTCGCCACGGCGCAGCCGGCTGAGCGGGCTCTGAGGCTTCCACATGCTGAAGGTCTCGTCGTCGTGGTGCAGAAGGGCCGTGGCCTCGGCCACCGCCGCGGCGAGGTCGGACGCCGCCAGCGTCGGGGCCTCGAGGTGGAAGGAGACGACGGTCCCCATCACCTCCTCGGCGTGCACGATCGAGGCCACGGAGCCCGGTCCGGGTGACTACTTCTTCTTGAGCTTGTCGAGCGCCGACTGGAGCGAGTAGATGTAGGCCTCGCTGGTGTAGGTGGCCCCGGAGAAGCCGTTGACCTTCGCGCTCTGGGCCGCGAGTACCTCGTGGCGCAAGAGGGGGATGACCTGCTGGGCGAGCTGCTGGGAGTAGGACTCGGCGGTCTGGAGCCCGACCGTGTCAACCCGGGTGATCGTCGAGCCGTTCAGCGTGACGCGCACCGCCAGCTGGCCGTAGCCGTACTGGTAGGTGTTCCCGAGGGCGCTGCGCACGCCGGCCGGCGGGGGGGTGGACGCCGAGCTCGACGAGGAACTCGAGGAGCTCGACGAGGAACTCGAGGAGCTCGACGAAGCACTCGACGAGGATCCCGGTGGCGTCGCGGGGGGGGTGGAGGCGCCGGCGCCCTGGAGGAGGGGGGCGCGCGAGCCGCCGAGGTTGAAGCCCAGCACGCCGGCGAAGCCGCCCACGGCGGCGACGACCGCTATCGCGGCGCGCTTCATCGCGCGCCTCCGCGGACGCGTGACTCGCGGGGACTACAGGGCGTAGACATCGGCGTGCACCGCCTCCTGGGGCACTTTGAGCAGGGCCAGTAGACGCGTCACGCTCGTCACGAAGCTCTCCGAGCCCGAGACGTAGGTGTCGCGCTTCCGTAGGTCGCCGATCAGCTCGGCGAGGTGTTCGATGGGCTGGGCGGTCCGGGGGCCGACGACCTCGTGGAGCCGGCCGCCGTGCCACTTCACGAGCTCGGCGATCTCCTCACGCAGCACCAGCTCCTCCTCGCTCGAGGCGCGCAGCACCACGACCGGGCGCGTCCCCTTGGGCAGGTCCTCGAGGAGCGAGCGGACCGAGGTGACCCCGATGCCCCCCGCGATGAGCGCCACCTTGCGCGTGTGCAGGGCGTGGGCCGTGAAGGTCCCGTAGGGGCCCTCGAGGGCCACGCGGGTACCGACCGGCAGGCGGGCGAGCGCCGTGGTGAAGTCGCCCACGCACTTCACGGTGAGGCGCAGGTAGGGCGGCTGGGGCCGGGCCGAGATCGAGAAGGGGTGGGCCTGCCACCACATCCCCCGGGCGAGGAAGCGCCACTCGAAGAACTGCCCGCCCGAGACGGCCAGGCGCTCGAGGTGGCGGCCCCGCAGGATCAGCGTCACGACCCCGGGCCCCTCGGGCCGTATCTCCTCGACGACGAGGCCGTGGCGGACCGACCGCACGAGCGGCAGTCCGATGCGGTAGGCGAGGACGAGGCCGGCGGTCGCGGCCCAGGCCACCGACCAGACGAGCTGGGTCATCGGGTGGCCGACGAAGGAGGGGCCGAGCACGATCTCGTGGGCGAAGGCGAGGGCGAGGGCGAGGTACATGAAGAGGTGGAGCCCCCACCAGTTCTCACGCTTTATGCGCCGGCGGATCGGATAGAGCGAGGCGATGGAGACCGCGACCATGAGCACGAAGCCGGCCGTGGCGATCCCCATGTCCGGGAAGCCGTTCACCAGTGGGCCGATCTCGTGCAGGATGCCCGTTCGCGCGGCCTGGGCGTAGCCGATCGTGAGGATGATCACGTGGGCGATGATGAGCGAGATCGGCCAGGGGGCGAGCCGCCGGTGCCAGCGCAGAAGCGTGTCCTGGCCGAGGACGCGCTCGACGAAGGGGATGCGGCTGATGAGCAGCACCATGACCAGGGCGAGGTAGGTCCCGGCGAGGCCCGTGACGTTGCCAAGGAAGAGCGCGACGCCGCCGGGGGCGGCGAGCTGGTGGCGGCTCGTGGCGGTGAGGGCGATCCCCACCGAGAGCCCGAAGCCCACCGCCACCGCCGCGACGGCGAGGTCGACGAGCAGGGGCCGGGGGGCCGGCGAGCGCGGCGCGCTCGGGGCGCCCCGGGAGGGCTCCGGGGACCCGTCGGGGCCCAGGGTGAGCAGCCCGGCCGGGCGCGGGGGCGCGGAGGAGGGCTTCGCGGTCACGACGCCAGCGTGCTCGGCCAAACTAAGGGCGACATGAAGGCCCGATAAGCCTTGTCACAACGTTGCACACCCGACATTCGAGGAAGACGGCCACGGCGGATGTTACGCTGCCTCGACGCGCGCCGCCGGGCGGGCGGTGGCCGCGGGACGGGCCTTAGCGGATGCTTATGTTCGGCTGGGAGACTTCGCGGGTGCACTCCTCAGGGCCGGGCCCCCGCGAGACGCCCTCTACGGCCGGGATCCGGCGGGTGCACCGACCCCACCCGCACCCCCTGAGAGGTCCACGATGAGCACCGACCGCCACGCCCCCGAGTCGCCCGAGCCCGGCTCGAGCCACACCCGACTGAAGACGGCCGTCGCGATCAGGACCCAGGCGAAGAAGTGGGGCCGGCGCGCCGAGACCTGGGACCGCCACAACGACGCCGGCATGGCGAAGGTGGCGGCGGCGGCGATCGAGCGCTGCGACCTGCGCGAGGGGATGGACTGCGTGGACCTGGGCTGTGGTACCGGGCGGCTGGCCCTGGTGCTGGCGCAGGCCGGGGCGAGCGTGCTCGGGGTCGACGTGAGCCCGGCGATGATCGAGAAGATGGAGGCGCGCGCCCGGGCCGAGGGGCTGACGACTGTCCGGGGGGTGGCCACGCCGATCGAGCGGCTCAGCCTGGCTCCGGAGAGCGTGGACCTGGTCACGACCAACTACGCGCTGCACCACCTGGTCGACGACGACAAGGCCAAGGTCGTGTCCGCGGCGTTCGAGTGGCTGCGCCCCGGCGGGCAGCTGGTCATCGCCGACATGATGTTCGGCCGGGGCGCGACGACGCGCGACCGCGAGATCATCGCGAGCAAGGTGCGCTCCATGGCCAAGCGGGGCCTGCCCGGCTACTGGCGGATCGTGAAGAACGTCGGCCGGTTCATGCTGCGCCTGCACGAGCGGCCCATCTCGACCGACGCCTGGGTCCGGCTCTACGAGGGGGCCGGCTTCACCGACGTCTCGGTGAACGTCGTGGTCGCCGAGGCCGCGGTCGTGAGCGGGCGCAAGCCCGGCCCCGGGGCAGGCACGGGCGACGCCGCGGACCGTTGATCAGCCTGGCGGGGCCCCGGGGCACGACCCGGTGAGCGGGGCGAGGCCCGCGGGCACCCGCGCGGCGCTCGTGAGGCCCGAGAGGCCCGGGGACGTCGCGTCGCTCGCCATGCGCCCGAGCGCGGCCGCCGAGCCCTTCAGGTAGGCGTTCAAGAAGTCGGTCGTCACGCGAGTGACGACGTCGCGGGCCGGGCCCGCCGGGAGGTACGCCCCGGTGTGGCTCACCCCGAACAGCGACAGGTAGTACTTGGGCGAGGGCGCCGCGTCGTAGATCTGGACGCTGCAGGCCGGTGGGTTGATCGTGTCGGCGGTGCCCTGGACGACGAGCAGGGGAACCGTCGAGGGACCCGCGAAGTACCGTCCCGCGAACGAGGTCAGCTCGGCGCCCGAGAGCAGGATCGCCGCTTTGATCCTCGGGTCCGTGCAGCAGGTGTTGGCGACGGTGGCGAGGCTGACGTCCCCGCCGTCAGAGTGACCGATCACGGCGATCGCGCCCGGTCGGATGAGCCCAGCGAGGTCACCCCCGGAGGCGGCGCTCAGGCCGAGCATCGAGGTGATGACGTAGCGCAGGTCGGCCGGGTGGTTCACGATGTCGCTCTCGTTGAGCCCGCCGGGCGCGGCGGGATCGGTGAAGGGGTAGACCGGCGCCGCCACCACGTAGCCGGCCGCGGCCCACGCGTCCAGGAGGGCGCCGTAGGCCTGGGGAGCGATGTCGTAGCCCTCGGAGAAGACGACGAGCGGATAGGGCCCCGTCGCGCGTAGCGGGGAGACTCCGGGTGCGGGCGCCCCCCCGGCCGGACCCGCCGCCGGGTAGTAGACGGTAGTGGGCAGGACCCTCACCGACGTGCCCACCGGCTCGCGCAGGGAGACCGAGAGCGTGCCCACCGCGAAGGGCGGTCCGCTCCTCACCACGGTCGTCGTCGTGGGATGGGTCGTCGTGGTCGTGCCCGGTGTCGCGGACGGGTGCGATCGACTCCAGAGGACCGCCGCGACGGTGCCGAGGGCGAGCAGGACGACGACGGTGCGGAAGAACGCACGACGGCGCGCGAGCTGTCGTCGACGACGCGCTCGCTGGGCTACCGAGGGCACGGCAGCGGCGATCTCGGATCGACGTGGGTCATGCTGCGGCGCGCCCTCTCGTACGTGTCAACTTGCTAGGGTCTCCCCATCATGCAGACGGGCTGCTCTGGCGGTGGCGTGGTCCATCGTACCGGCCGACGGTGACCGGAGCCGTGCAGATTCGACCGGTCGTCAGCGCCGACATAGCCGAGGCGTCGGCGCTGCACCGTGAGATACTCGACATGGAGTTCCTGGCGCGCTGCGGACCGGCCTTCATGCGCGCGTACTACCGGGCGTGGGTGGAGGCGCCGGGCGCGATCGCGCTCGTCGCGCGCGGCGCGAGCGGTGAGCTCCTGGGCGCGCTGCTGGGCGCCACCGACCCCGCGACCCACGTGCGCGCGATGGTGCGCCAGAGCGGGGCGCGCCTCGTCGTTCACCTCGCGCTCTACGCCGCGGGTCACCCGGCGTTCGCCCGCGAGCTGGTGGTCTCCCGCGGGCGCCGGTATCTGCGCGGGGTAGCACGGCTGGTGGGGTCACGGCTCTCTCGTCCGCGCGAGGCGCCCGGTGAGGATCGCGGTCCTCGGGTGGGTGAGGTCACCCACGTCCTGGTGCGGGCCGATCGGCAGGGCTCGGGGGTCGGTCGCGCCCTGCTCGACGCGGCCGTCGCGGCGGGCCGCGCGGCCGAGCTCGACGAGCTCGTCCTCGTCACCCCACCGGACCTGGCCGCGGGCGGCTTCTACCGCCACCTCGGGTGGCGCGCCGACGGCGAGGTGACCAGCCGTAGCGACGAGGCCTTCGTGCGGTACCGCTACCTCTTGCGCGGGGGCGGCCGGGGCGACGGCGGGAACCCTCCCGGTCCCCGGTAGGCGCGCAGCGCCTCGCGGGCGCGCCGACGGCGCAGCACGCGACGCCGGCGCGCGACGAACGCCACGGCGAGGAGCGCGATTACCAGGACGAGCAGCGCGCCCACGACGATGCGCCCGATCGCGCTCGGTCGCGCGCGGTGGTGGGTCGGGTGGGTCGGGTGCGCGGGGATCGTCGTCGTCGTGGTGGTCGTCGTCGGGGGGCTCCCCGCCGCCAGGACCCGCTCGGCGGTGAGGGCGGCGGGACAGCCCGGGGTGGGCGTGGCGGCCACGAGCGGGGGCAGCGTCGGCGCCGGGGGCATCCCGAAGAGCGTCGTGGCGATGGCGTTGGCCATGACGGTCTGGCCGGCGGTGTTGGGGTGGAGGTTGTCGACGGTGTAGTAGGGGGCGAAGGGCGCCGCGGGCTGGCACGCGCCGTCGTACACGTCGCCCATCACGGCCGCGAGGTCGATCGTGCCGTCGAAGCCCGAGCTCGGCGAGAGGATCCAGGCGTTCACCGCGTCCATGGTCGCCTGGTCCGAGGGGGTCCACGCCTCGGGCTCCTCGCCGTTGCCCCCGGCGAAGGTCGAGCGCGGCAGCAGGGTGACCCCGAAGATCTTGAGGCCGTGGGCGTGGGCCCGATCGACGAGGACCCGCAGCGCGGCCTCGATTCGCGGAGCGGTGCCGTAGGGCGGGATCGGGTGGGCCAGGTTCGACCCGCCGGCGCCGAACCAGATGTCGTTGGTGCCAAGGAAGACGACGACGTCCTTCACGCCGGGCAGGTCGAGCGCGTCCGGGCCGAAGCGCGTGACGCCGGGGAGACCGCCGTCGAGCTCGGCGAAGGTGGTCCCCTTGGGGAAGACCGACACGGTGTTGCCCGCTATCCCCTCGTCCACGACCGCCAGCTGCTCGCTGGGCGCCAGGTGGCCGATGCGGCGCTGCAAGAGGGTGGGCCAACTGAGCCCGGCGTTGTTGAACCCCTCGGTGATCGAGTCGCCGAAGGCGACCACGGTCCCCTGGGCCGGAGAGCCCGAGACCGCGATCGCCGAGAGCCAGCGCATGTTGAAGTCGCCGTAGACGAAGGGGGTGGCCGAGGGGTTGGTCGTCAGGTTGCCCGCGCCGTTGCGGGTCCCGTAAGAGTCGATGTGGCCGACGCAGCAGTTGTGGATGCTCACGACCGCGGAACCCGAGACCGCCAGGCTGATCGCGAGCGTCTCGCCGGCGTGCACGCGCAGGGCGATCGGGTCGCTCATGACCCGAGCGCCGGGCGCGATGGTCACCGAGGGCTGTCCCGCGAAGGTCACCGGCACGATCGTGCCGGGGACGACGACGGCGCCGCTCTTCTGGAGGCCCACGGTCACCGCGGCGAAGGTCGTGGGGGTGAGGCTCCAGGTGTTGGAGAGCTGGATCTCGAGCGAGGTACCGCCGACCGCGACCCGCGCGAGGTCGCGGAACGTCGCGTCGACCGCCGGGACGGGCTTGAGGGCGTGGAGAGTGTAGAAGAAGTCCATCGGCGAGGTCCAGGTCGTGACCCACCCCGACCCGTGCGCCAACGGGGCCGTCGTCGAGCTCGTCGGCGCGACCGAGGTGGTCGAGGTGGTCGTCGTCGTGGTCGTCGGGGATGCCCCGAGGGCCGAGACCAGGACGACCACGGTCCCCGCGATGATGGCCACCGGGGCGAGGAGCGCCCGGACGGCCCGGACCACGGGTGAGCGCCGACGCGGACCCATCGGCTAGGCGAGCTCGATCGGCGGAGCCGCGACCGCACCGAGCGCGCCGGTCCGAGGGGCGCGCCGGCCGGTCGCTCCAGGCCTCGCGAGCGTCGTCGCGACGGGGGCGGGGGCTGTGGAAAACGAGGTAGCGATGACTCCATGTTAAGGGATGGGTTCATTGGGTTTTGGGTGTGCGCGCCACGACGGCGGCGGGGCTCGGCGAGCGACGAGTGTGGTCGTCGGGCCCCTAGGAGACTGTTGAACAATCCTCGTCTCGCTGGTCCCGGGCACCCAGACTGGAGAGGTGCAAGGCACCTCTGATCCCAACCGTGAGTTGATGGACGCCGCGGCGCTGTGCCGTCAGCTCGTCC
>JAKBNI010000063.1 GCA_021831125.1 Actinomycetes bacterium
GCGCCGCGCGCCACGTGGTGGCCGTCGAGGGCGGCCGCGGGGTGGCACTCGACCCCGAGGAGGGCGCGGCCAACGAGCTCGTGACCTCGACGGCGCTGTTCTGGCGCCGGGCGGCCGGACGGGTCGGCGCGCCGCGCCTGCTCGAGGACCCCGCGACGAGCCTGCGCGGCGATCGCGGCCTCGTCGAGGGCCTCGTCGAGGGCCTCGTCGTCATGATCTAGCCCGTAGCCAGCCGGTAGGCTGGGCGCTCCTATGCAGGCCACCGCCACCCCACTCGAGAACCACCACGTCAAGCTGTCGGTCGAGGTCGACGAGGGGGAGATGGCGGCGGCCCTCGACGACGCCGCGCGCAAGCTCTCTCGGCAGGTCTCGATCAAGGGCTTCCGCAAGGGCAAGGTGCCCAAGAACGTCCTCATCGCCCACCTCGGGGGGGTCCAGGGCCTTCGATCGGAGGCCATCCGCGAGTCCCTGCCCGACTTCTACGCCCGGGCGGTCTCCGAGACGCTCATCGACCCCATCGCCCAGCCCGACATCACCATCACCGCCGGTGAGGCGGAGGGCCCCCTCGCCTTCGAGGCCGACGTCGAGGTCCGCCCCGAGGTCGAGATCGCCGGCCACCGCGACCTGCGCGTGACCATCCCCTCGCCGGTGGTGACCGACGAGGAGGTCGACGCCCAGGTCGACCGTCTACGCGAGACCGACGCCGTCTTGAAGGACGTGGACCGCCCGATCGTGACCGGCGACCTGGTGACGATGGACGTCGCGATCGCCCCGGTGGGCGAGGAGGAGTCCGAGCCCCTCGTCATGCGCGACTACATGTACACCGTCGGCTCGGCGTCGCTCACCGACGGGGTGGACGAGCTGATCCTGGGCCTGCGAGCGGGCGAGGACCTCACGGTCAACGGTCCGCTCGGGCCGTCCCAGGTGGCGACGTACACGATGAACCTGAAGCAGGTCCACGAGCGCGAGCTGCCCGAGGTGACCGACGAGTGGGTCGCCGAGAACACCGAGTGGTCGAGCGCCGAGGAGATGCGCGACGCGGTCGTCGACCAGCTGCGCCGTCGGCGCGTCGTGGAGGCCCAGCTCTCCCAGCGCGACGCGACCCTCATCGCCCTCTCCGACCTGGTGCCCGAGGACGTCGTCCCCGACGCCCTGGTCGAGGACGAGACCGGCTCGCGCCTCCACGACCTGAGCCACCGCCTCGACCAGCAGCACCTCACCCTCGAGTCGTTCCTCCAGATGACCGGCCAGGACCCCGAGCAGCTGCTCGAGGCGCTGCGCGCCGACGCCCGCCGCGCGGTCCGGGTGGACCTCGGGCTGCGCGCCGTCGCCCGCGCCGAGGGGCTCGACCCGACCGACGAGGAGGTCGAGACCGAGCTGGCCTCGACGGCCGAGGCGATGGGCGCGACGGCCCAGGCGCTGGCCGAGAACCTGCGCGAGACGGGCCGGGTCGTCGCCTTCCGGGCCGAGGTCGCCAAGATGAAGGCGTCACGCTGGCTCACCGAGCACGTGACCTTCGTCGACCCCCAGGGGGTCGAGGTGGACCGGGCGCTGCTCGCCCCGGACCAGGCCGGCGACGCCGACGCCTAAGGTGGGGGCGTGAACGACGCCCACCGCGCCCAGAACTACCTCGTCCCGACGGTCGTCGAGTCGTCGAACCGCGGCGAGCGGGCCTACGACCTCTACAGCCGGCTGCTGCGCGAGCGCATCATCTTCCTCGGCACGCCGATCGACGACACGATCGCCAACCTGATCTGCGCCCAGCTGCTGTTCCTCGAGTCCGAGGACCCGGACAAGGACATCAACCTCTACATCAACTCCCCGGGCGGGGACATCACCGGTCTGCTCGCGGTCTACGACACGATGAAGTACATCAAGCCCGACGTGTCGACCTTCTGCTTCGGCCAGGCGGCCTCGGCCGCGGCCGTGCTGCTCGCCGCGGGCACCAAGGGCAAGCGCTACGCCCTGCCCCACGCGCGCATCCTCCTGCACCAGCCCTGGGGCGGGGTCGGCGGTCAGGCCTCGGACATCGAGATCCAGGCCCGCGAGATCCTGCGGATGAAGGACATGCTCAACGACATGCTGGCCTCCGACACCGGCCAGTCGGTCGAGCGCATCGGGAAAGACACCGACCGGGACTTCATCATCGGGGCCGCCGAGGCCGTCGAATACGGCCTGATCGACGAGGTCATCACCACCCGGCCGTAGGTTCCCGATTCGGCGGGTGCCGCCCCGTAGGATGGGGCGGCGGTCCGTGTCGGAGGTAGGCGTGGCGAAGTTCGGAGAGGGCAGCGACCTCATCAAGTGCAGCTTCTGCGCTAAGGGTCAGAAGCAGGTGAAGAAGCTCATCGCGGGCCCGAGCGTCTACATCTGCGACGAGTGCATCGACCTGTGCAACGACATCATCGCCGACGAGTTCGGTGACCGGCCCGAGTTCGTCCTCGACGAGCTGCCCACTCCTCGGGAGGTCTCGGCCTTCCTCGACGAGTACGTGATCGGCCAGTCCGAGGCCAAGAAGATCCTCGCGGTCGCGGTCTACAACCACTACAAGCGGATCCAGACCGGCCCGCTGCACGACGACGACGTCGAGGTGGCCAAGTCGAACGTGCTCCTGCTCGGACCGACCGGCTGCGGCAAGACGTTCCTCGCCCAGACGCTCGCCCGGATGCTCAACGTGCCCTTCGCGATCGCCGACGCCACCGCCCTCACCGAGGCCGGCTACGTCGGCGAGGACGTCGAGAACATCCTCTTGAAGCTGCTCGCGGCGGCCGACTTCGACGTCAAGCGGGCCGAGCGGGGGATCATCTACATCGACGAGATCGACAAGATCGCCCGCAAGGCCGAGAACCCCTCGATCACCCGGGACGTCTCGGGTGAGGGGGTCCAGCAGGCCCTGCTCAAGATCCTCGAGGGCACGGTGGCGAGCGTCCCTCCCCAGGGGGGGCGCAAGCATCCCCACCAGGAGTTCATCTCGATCGACACCTCGAACATTCTGTTCATCTGCGGGGGGGCCTTCGCCGGGCTCGAGGCGATCATCGAGCGCCGGCTCGGCAAGCGCTCCATGGGCTTCAACCAGCCCGTCGAGGCGCGCCGCTCGGGGGACCTCGAGCTGTTCCGCCACGTCCTGCCCGAGGACCTCGTGCGCTTCGGCCTGATCCCGGAGTTCATCGGCCGCCTGCCCATCATCGGCTCGGTCCAGCAGCTCGACCGCGAGATGCTCATTCAGGTCCTCACCGAGCCGAAGAACTCGCTCGTCAAGCAGTTCCAGCAGGTGCTCGCGATGGACGGGGTCGAGCTCGTGATCGAGGACGACGCCCTCGAGGCGATCGCCGACCTCGCGCTGGAGCGCGGAACCGGCGCGCGCGGCCTGCGCTCGATCCTCGAGCACGTCCTGCTCGAGCCCATGTACGACGTCCCGGGTCGCACCGACGTCGTGCGCTGCGTGGTGACCAAGGACGCCGTGCGCGAGGGCGAACTGCCCGTGTACGAGACGCGAAAGGCGACGCGGGCCCGTCGGGCGAGCTAGGGCGTGCGCTTCGCGACCTACGACGAGGCGCTCGCCTGGCTCGAGTCCCACGTCGACCTCGAGCGCCACGCCGGGGCCCACCGGACCCCGACCCTCGAGCCCACGCGCGCGGCCCTGGCGGCGCTGGCCGACCCGCAGCGGGACTACCCGAGCGTCCACGTGACCGGGACCAACGGCAAGGGGACCACCACCACCCTCACCAGCGCCCTCTTGACGGGGGCGGGCCTGCGCGTGGGTACGTACACGAGCCCGGACCTGCACGCCGTGAACGAGCGGATCGCGCTGAACGGCCGGGCCATCGACGACGAGGACCTGATCGGCCTGTTGGAGCGGCTGAGCGACGTCGAGTCGTCCCTCGGGCTCACCCTGTCGCGCTTCGAGCTGCTCACGGTCGCCGCCCTCGTGCACTTCTCCGACGAGGGCGTCGACGTGGCGGTCGTCGAGGTGGGGATGGGGGGCACCTGGGACGCGACCAACGTCATCGACTCCTCGGTCGCGGTGCTGACCAACGTCGACCTCGACCACACGGAGGTCCTCGGCCCGACGGTCGCGGCGATCGCCCGGGACAAGGTGGGCATCTTCCGTCCCGGGGGCGTGGCCATCGTCGCCACGATGGACCCGGAGGTGGTCGCCATCGCCGCGGCCCGGGCCCGGGCCGTCGGCGCCACGCTGTGGCGCCGGGATGAGGCCTTCGAGCTCGTCGACAACGAGCTCGCCGTCGGTGGGCGAGCGATCACGGTGCGCACGCCCTACGCGACCTACGAGGAGGTCCTGCTCTCGTTGCACGGGATCCACCAGGGCGTGAACGCCGCCACGGCCATCGCCGCCGCCGAGGCCTTCCTCGGCCGCGCCCTGGGCGACGACGTCGTCACGACCACCCTGGCCGGCGTGTCGATGCCCGGGCGCCTCGAGGTCCTGGGCCACGAGCCGCTCATCGTCGTCGACGGGGCCCACAACCCGGCGGGGGTGCGCGCGCTCGCCGACGCCCTGCACGGCGCCTTCGACATCACCGGGGAACGGCGGTGCGTGCTCGGCGTCCTGCGCGGGCGCGACCTCGACGACACCGTGCGACCCCTGCTCGGTGCGGGCTTCGTGGAGTTCCACGTGTGCGCGCCGCGCTCACCGCGCGCGGTGCCCCCCGGCGAGCTCGCCGCGGTGCTGCGCCGCCACGGCGCGGTCGCCTACGAGCACCCGAGCTCGAAGAGCGCACTCGCGCACGCGCGCGAGCACTCCGGCGACGAGGACCTCATCGTGGTGTGCGGGAGCCTCTACCTCGTCGCCGAGGTGCGGGGCGAACTGCTGCACGTCGCGGACCGTCACCGTCGGTGACCCTGTTAAGGTTCTGCGGATGTCGCGGACCCTGGTCATCGTGAAGCCCGACGGCGTGGAGCGCGGACTCGTCGGGTCGATCCTCGCGCGCATCGAGGCGCGAGGACTCTCGCTGGCCGCCGCCGAGTTGCGCACGATCGACGCCGCGACGGCCGAGGCCCACTACGCCGAGCACCGCGGCAAGCCCTTCTACGATCGACTGGTGGCTTTCATTACCCGAGGGCCGGCGATGGTCTGCGTCGTCGAGGGCCCGGAGGAGACCTGGCGGCTCGTGCGCACGATGATGGGGGCGACCAACCCGGCCGACGCCCTCCCCGGGACGATCCGTGGCGACCTGGCCACCGACATGGGCGAGAACCTGATCCACGGCTCGGACTCCGAGGCGTCGGCCCGGCGCGAGGTCGCGCTCTTCTTTCCCCACCTGGGCTAGCGCGTCGCACTGGTCGGTCCGCGGCGCCATGGCCTAGCCTGGTGGGGGTGTCGGGGCTAAGAGGTTCTCCATGGTAGATAGTCGATTCTCAGTGCTGGGCCGCGACATGGCCGTCGACCTGGGTACGGCGAACACGCTGGTGTACGTCCGCGGACGCGGGATCATCCTGAACGAGCCGTCGGTGGTGGCGGTCGACGTGAAGGACGGCAAGCCGCTCGCGGTGGGCGCGGAGGCCAAGCGCATGATCGGGCGCACGCCGAGCAACATCCAGGCGATCCGGCCCCTCAAGGACGGCGTCATCGCAGACTTCGAGATCTGCGAGAAGATGCTGCGCTACTTCATCCACCGGGTCCACCAGCGCCGCTTCGCCAAGCCGCGGATGGTGATCTGCGTGCCCTCGGGCATCACCGGCGTCGAGCAGCGCGCGGTCATGGAGGCGGCCGAGTTCGCCGGCGCGCGCAAGGCCTACATCATCGAAGAGCCGATGGCCGCAGCGATCGGCGCCGGCCTGCCGATCCACGAGCCGACCGGCAACATGGTCGTCGACATCGGTGGCGGCACGACCGAGGTCGCGGTGATCTCGCTCGGGGGCATCGTGACGAGCCAGTCGATCCGCGTCGGCGGCGACGAGCTCGACGAGGCGCTGGTCGCCTTTGTGAAGAAGGAGTTCCAGCTGGCCCTCGGTGAGCGCACGGCCGAGGAGATCAAGATGCAGCTGGGCTCGGCCTTCCCGCTCGAGGAGGAGCTGCGCGCCGAGATCCGCGGCCGCGACCTGGTCACGGGACTGCCCAAGACCGTGGTCATCTCCACTGAGCAGATCCGCCAGGCGATCGAGGAGCCGGTCCAGGCCATCGTCGACGCCGTGAAGATCACCCTGGACCGCACGCCGCCGGAGCTCTCGGCGGACCTCATGGAGCAGGGGATCGTCCTCACCGGCGGGGGGGCGCTGCTCGCCGGGCTCGCCGCGCGCCTCGAGTACGAGACGAACATGCCCATCATCGTCGCCAACGACCCGCTCAACTGCGTGGCGCTCGGCAGCGGGATGTGCCTCGAGGAGCTCGAGGCCTTCTCCCGGATGCTCAAGACCAGTCCGTCGCGTTAAGGCGTGGCCACCGAACGCTCGCGTCGGCGCACGCTGACCCTGTCGGTCGCGGCGCTGCTCACCGTCGTCATCCTCTACCTCACGACGGGTGTGGGGTCGGGGCTGCGTGGGGCGGCGAACCTCATCGTGACGCCCTTCAGCTGGGCGGTCAACGGCATCGCCCGGCCGATCGGCCACTTCCTGGCCGGCACGGTCAACTACTCCGACGTCGTCGCCCAGAACCACAAACTGCGCTACGAGCTGGGCCGCGCCGAGCTCAAGGCCAACGAGGCCTGGGCCTTCGAGCGCCGGCTCCAGGAGCTGACCAGCGCACTGCACGTCCCCTTCGTAGGCTCGATCCCCATGGTGACGGCTCAGGTCACCCAGGACGCGCCGACCAACTTCTCGGCGACGATCGGGATCTCCCAGGGCCGCGACGCGGGGGTCCTGGTGGGTATGCCCGTGGTCGCCAACGGGGGGCTCATCGGGCGGGTCGTCGCCACCACCCCTCGCGGGGCGACCGTGGACCTGATCACCGACCCGACCTCGATGGTGGGCGGGGTGCTGGCCCGCGGCTCGGCCCACGTCCTCGTCTCGGGCCGGGGCATCGACAGCGGGCTCGCCTCGACCTCGGTGCCGCTCGCGAGCGGCGCCTCGCCCGGTGAGCAGGTGGTCACCGACGGGCTGCGCGGCGGCCTCTTCCCCCCGGGCATCCCGATCGCCCGGGTCAAGGACGTGACCCTCACGCCGGGCGCGGCGAGCTACAACCTCGTGCTCGAGCCCGACGCCGACCTGCGCCAGCTCGCCTACGTGGACGTCGTCTTGTGGGAGCCGACCCCGTGAGGCGAGTCGTGGTCCCGGTGACCCTCGTCACCCTCGTCCTCGTCGCGGTCCAGCTCGACGTCTTCTCGTCCCTGCGCTTCGCCGGGGCCGTCGTGATGATCGTCTGGCTCTGGCCGTTCTGCGTCGGGCTCACCGGCGCGACCTCGCTCGCCCTCTACAGCGCGACGCTGTCGGGGGTCTTCTTCGACACGCACTCGCCGACGCCCTTCGGCCTCGCCCTCGTGGTGGCGCTCGTGCTGGCGTGGTTCGCCTCGCGCCTCGGGCGAGAGGGCGTCGGCGACCTCGACTCGGCGGCGTGGTGGGTCACCCCGGCGCTCGCCGCGGTCGCCGGCTTCATCGCCCCGCTGCTGTTCGTGGCGGCCGGGGTGGTCGCGCTGCACGGCTCGATGTGGCGCAACGGACTGCTCGCGTCCACGGTCGTGAACGCGATCGCCTTCTTCGTCCTCGCCCGGCCCGCGGCCCGGCTGGCCCGCTGGACGAGCGGCCAGCGGGCGGTGCGTCGGTGACCCCGTCGTGGCGGGACCGGCCGACCGGGTCCTGGTTCACCCGGCTGTGGCGGCCCTGGACGTCGCTGCACCCCCGGCGCGGGCGCGGCCGGACGATCAACGAGCCCAAGCCCGTGGGCATCCGCGACCTCGTCGCCGGGCCCGACGAGGTGGTGGCCCGTCCCGAGCGGCGCTGGAAGGTCATCGGGGGGTTCTTCCTGGTGCTGCTGGTCGCCCTCGTGGTGCGGCTCTTCTTCCTCCAGGTCGTCGAGTACCGGTCCTCGGCCGCGACGGTCTACGCGAACTCGCTACGCGTGACGACCATCCCGGCCTCTCGGGGCTCGATCATGGACCGTGAGGGGACCCCGCTCGTCACCAACGTCACCACGACCCAGATCCGCCTGTCGCGGGCCGAGGCGGCCCTGCACCCGTCGATCAAGGGGACCCTCTCGTCGCTCACCGGGCTCAGCGTGAAGCAGATCAACGCCGCGCTCAACAACCAGCAGTACAGCCCGTACCAGCCGGCCCCCATCATGAACGACGCGCCCCCCGGCGAGGTCGAGTTCATCAAGCTCCACCCGGGCGAGTTCCCCGGGGTGACGGTGCTCAGCACCTCTCAGCGCACCTACCCCCAGGGCGGCTACACGGCGGCGCCCGTGCTCGGCTACGTCGGGCCGATCACCGGGGCCGAGCTCGCCGCCCACCCCAACCAGGGCTACCAGACCGACTCGGTGATCGGGAAGTCCGGGCTCGAGGCGTACTACGAGCAGTACCTGAGGGGTCACGACGGCACCCAGACCATCGAGGTCGACGCGAACAACCAGATCCTCGGCGCGATCAAGACCAGCCCACCCCGGGTGGGCGACACGGTGGTGACCAACATCGACCTGGGGCTCCAGCAGGCGCTCGACGCCTACCTCAAGTACCAGATCCTCACCGACCGGCGCTCGATCGACCCCGTCTCGCACATCCGGCCCCAGGCGCCCAACGGGGCGGCGGTGGTGCTCGACCCCAACACCGGGGCCGTGCTCGCGATGGCCAGCTACCCGAGCTACAACCTGAACGACTTCGTCAAGGGCCTCTCCAACGCCCAGTACGCCCAGCTGATCAAGAAGGGCGCCTTCAACAACTTCGCCATCCAGGGCCTCTACACACCCGGCTCGACCTTCAAGCTGCTCACCGCGACGACCGAGCTGCAGACCGGCATCATGTCCGCCTATCACATCATCAACGACACCGGGACCTTCGTCGTGCCGGGGTGCCTCAACAAGACGAACCACGGGTGCCTCTTCCACGACGACGACAACTCCGCCGCGGGGCTGATCGACCTGCCGATGGCGATCACCGTCTCGTCGGACTACTACTTCTACAACCTCGGCTACCTCTTCTGGATCCACCAGAGCAAGTACGGTCAGACGCCGATCCAGAACGTCGGCGCGCAGTACGGCCTCACCACGCTCACCAACGTCGACCTGCCCAACGAGGTCGCCGGACGGATCGACTCGCCCGAGGTGCGCAAGCAGCTCCACGCGGCCGACCCCAAGGCCTTCCCGACGGTGACGTGGTACACCGGCGACAACATCGAGATGGCCTTCGGTCAGGGCACCACGGCCTTCACGCCCATCGCCCTGGCGAACGCCTACGCCACCTTCGCCAACGGTGGCACCCGCTACCAGCCCGAGGTGGCCGCGGCCATCGTCAACCCCCACGGCAAGGTCGTCGTGCGCTACCAGCCCCACGTGCTGGGCCACGTGCGCCTGCCCCCGGCCATCCGCAACCCGATCCTCCAGGGCTTCGAGGGCGTGATCAACAACCCGCGCGGAACGGGCTACTACCCGTTCCACCAGTACGCCAACTTCAACCTCTCGGCCTTTCCGGTGGCCGGCAAGACGGGGACGGCGTCGAACGCGCCCGGCCTCGAGCCGAACTCCCTCTTCGTAGGGTTCGGCCCGACGACCCACCCGCGCTACGTCGTCGTCTGCGTGATCGCCGAGGGCGGCTACGGCGCCGACGCCGCCGCCCCGGTCGTGGCGAAGACCTTCGACTACCTCGTCGCCCACCCGGTTGGCCCGGTGCACCTCGCACCCGTCCTCTCGACGACCCATCCCCGGCACCGGACGGGCTCGGGCTCCCCGACCAAGGCCGGATAGCCGAGTCGGGGGCACCCGTGCACTAGCCTGGGGACGTAGGGCGCCCGCCCGACGGGCGCGAAGGACGTCACGGTGGCCGCCGGAGCCGCCACCGAACCGAGGACGACGTGGCAGAGCCCAGGACCAGCGACAGCGACACCCGGCCGGGCGCCACCCTCACGACGGCCCAACGACCCGACCACAGTCCCCAGGCCGCCGAGCGCACCTCGCTCGCGGCGCCCCGTCGGCGGTGCTCCGCGCCCGCCGAGACCATCGCAAGGAGTACGCCCCGTGACCGAGGCCGCCAACCCCACCCCTCCCGCACCCGGCAACGCCGGGCCCGCGCCCGCACCTAGCCCCGAGGGCTCCGCGCCGGAGCGTCCGAGGATCGGCGACACGCGCCCCGCGCCGCGCATCGGCGACACCCGTCCCGCCCCGGGGGCGACCCCGAGTGGCCCGGGCACGCCCTCGGGGAACGGACGCTCGCGTCGCCGTCGCGGTGGTCGGGGCCGGGGGCGTGGCGCCGGGGGGAGCGGAG
>JAKBNI010000064.1 GCA_021831125.1 Actinomycetes bacterium
CGCGCACCGCCTCGCCCAGGCGCGTCCCCTGGTCGGTCCCGGCGGACTCCTTGAGCGCGACGGTGGGCCGGTGGGCGATCTTCGCCACGACCGAGCGCACCACCGAGGCGACGAGGTCGCGCCCGGACTCGTCGAGGGCGGCGAGGTCGTGGCCCCGCCGCTCGAGCTCGGCCGCCACCACCTCGTCGAAGTGCTCGCGCAGCTCGCGCACGATCACCGCGGCGCCCCGAGCGCGCTGGTCGTCGAGGAACCGCGCCGCCTCGCTCACCACGATCGCGTGGGCCGCGTCGATCGCCTCGTGGCGGTCCCCCAGGGCCCGGTCGACGCGCTCGCGCAGGTGCGAGATGTCGATGCGCACGACTCCGGCGAGCCCGTCCACCGACGAATCGACCGCCCGGGGCAGGCCCAGGTCCACCACGACGACCTCGCCGCGCCCCTCGAGGTGAGCGCGCTCGACGAGGGGCGTCTCGGTCTCGACCGCGACGACGAGCAGGCGCGCGCCCTCGAGCGCCGCGCCGAGCCGCTCGAGGCGCTCGACCACGACCCGGCCGTCGTCGAGCTCGGCGGCGAGGTCCTCGGCGCGCCCGAGCGTCCGGTTCACCAGGACGAGCCGCTCGGGACCCGGCCGGGCGCCGAGCAGGGCCCGGGCGACCCCCGCGCCCATCTGGCCGGCGCCCACCACCACCGCGCGCGACCCGGCGAGCCCGCCCCCCAGCTCCTCGAGGGCGGCCGCGGCGGCGGCGTGCGCGAAGCTCGTGGTGCCCCGGGCGATCCCCGTTTCGGCGCGCACCCGTCGGCCCGCCGCGATCGCCCGGGTGAAGAGCTCGCCCACGACCGGCCCGGCGCTCTGCTCCTCGACGGCGAGCTCGACCGCGCGGCGCAGCTGGCCCAGGATCTCGAACTCGCCGGGCACCACCGAGCGCAGCCCGGCCGCGACCTCGAACAGGTGGGACACGACGTCGTGCTCGAAGGCCACGCTCAGCCGGTCGGTGAAGGCGGCGACCTCGACCCCGCTGGCCTCCGAGAGGACCCGGGTCGTCTCGTCGATGGCGTCGTGGAAGCGGTCGACCACCGCGACGACCTCGGTGCGCAGGCAGGTCGAGACGAAGACGGCCTCGTGGACGTTGCGGTGCGAGGCGAGGGTCCTGAGCACCTTGGGCCACTCCCCCTCGGCCACCGTCACCCGCTCGAGGAGCTCGAGCGGGGCGTGCTCGTGATCGATTCCCACTGAGATCAGTGCCACGGTCCCTCCGGCTCAGTGACCATGCTACGAGCCGCGCCGCGGGGTGCCGCCGGAGAGGCCGACCGAGTGCAGGACGCCCCCGGCCAGCGGCCCCGTCCCGTGGAGGACGTGGTACATGAGGATCTGCAGCTCGATGGAGAGGTCGACGTAGTGCACGGCCACCCCGAGCGGGACCGAGACCACCTGGGGGGCGAAGTTGAGGATGGCGCGCACCCCGGCCCCGACGAGCCGGTCGGCCACGTCCTGGGCCGAGCCGGCCGGGGTGCAGATGACCCCGAGGGTCGCCGGGCCGACGAGCGCGTCGAGGGGCGCCACCACGTGGCCGGCCACCTCCTGGCCCACGACACCCGGGTCGACGTCGTAGAGGGCGCTGAGGCGCGCCCCGCGGATGAGGAAGTTCGACGAGTTCACGAGGGCCCGGCCGAGGTTGCCGACCCCCACGACGATCACGTCGTAGCTCTGGTCGTGGCCGAGCGCGTCGGCGATGCGCTCGATGAGCACGGCCACCTCGTAGCCCGAGCCGCGGGTGCCGAACGAGCCCAGCCCCGAGAGGTCCCGGCGCACGGTCGTCGGGGTCACCCCGGCGAGCTCGCCGATCTGGCGCGAGTCGATGCGGGTCTCGCCGCGGCGCACGAAGCCCTCGGCGATGCGCTGGTAGACCGGCAGTCGCGAGATCGTCGGCTCCGACAGGCGCCTCGAGCGCGCGCGGGTCACCACGGGCCAACGCTAGTGCAGCTCCTCAGCGCCCCATCTCGCGACTGCGCGCGGCGGCCGAGGCCACCGCCTCCAAGAACGCCGAGCGCACCGCCCGGCTCTCGAGCACCCTGAGCCCGGCCGCCGTGGTACCGCCGGGGGAGGTGACCTGGGCGCGCAGCGCCTCGGGCGGCTCGCCGGTCTCGGCCAGGAGCGCCCCGGCCCCGGCGAAGGAGTCGACGACCAGGCGCGTCGCCACCGCGCGCTCGAGGCCCTGGTGGACCCCGGCCTCGACGAGCGCCTCGACGACGAGGTACAAGTAGGCGGGCATCGGCCCCGAGAGCCCGGTCACCGCGTCGAGGTTGCGCTCGGCCACGCGCACCACCGTGCCCACGGCCCCCATGACCGACTCGGCCCAGTCGAGGTCGGCCGCGGTCACGTGCGCCCCCCCGGCGATGGCCGTGGCCCCCCGGCGCACGAGCACCGGGGTGTTGGGCATGGCGCGCACCACCGCCACGGGCCGGCCGAGGGCCGCCTCCAGGCGGGCGCTGGAGAGCCCGGCCACGACCGAGAGCAGACGCGTCACGCCCGTCGCCCCGGCGACGCGCGCCACGGACTCGGCGTAGTCGGGCTTGACCGCGAGCACGATCCCGGTGTCGGCGTCGACCTCGGCCTCCTCGACGCCGGCGAGCACGTCCACCCCGTCGAAGCGCCCGGCGAGGGCCGCACGGGTCTCGCGGCTGCGCGCGACGAGGGCGAGCTCGCCGGGCGCGCACCAGCGCGCCTCGAGCAGTCCCGCCGCGAGCGCCGAGCCCATCTTGCCCGCGCCCAGGACGATCAGTCGGTAGGCCACGTCCTCAGGCTAGGGCCGCGGCGGCCGGCGCCGGAACCACGCGCCGTGGCCGAGGGCCATCACCGTCGGGTAGAGCTCGTCCACGGTGGCGACCGTCGCGCCCACGAGCTCGTCGAGGCGCTCGACGCTCACCTCGCCGGCTGGCACCTCGGCCACCAGGTAGACGCCGTCCTCGGGCCCGAGGGCGAGGTGCACCTCGCGCAGGCTCCGGTTGCGCACGAGACAGAAGCGGTACACCTCCTCCAGGCGCTCGCCCGGGGCGGGGGCGAGCTCGCACTCGAGGTGGACGGTGCGCTGGCGCAACGAGAGCCAGAGCGTGACGACGTCGCGCTCGGCCCCGCGCAGGCGGATCAGCCAGTGGTGGTGCCCGGCGGCGTCGGGCTCGTCGCGGTGCTCCACCCCGAGCAGGGTCCCGGGCCACTGGCCCGCCCAGCGCGCGATCGTCTCGTCGAGACGCCGCGGGGCGTCCTCGCCGACGAGCGGGGCCCGGGTCACCTAGCAGCTGACGAGGTCGCGAACGGCGAGTCCCTCGACCAGCTCGGCGAGCGTGGTCGCCGCCCGACGCCAGGTATAGGCCCGGGCCGCCAGCACCGCCGCGTTCGACAGCGACGTCGTGCGCTCGGGGTCGACGCAGCGCTCCACCACGTCGGCCCAGCGGGCCGGGTCGCGCTCGTCGAGCAAGAAGCCGGTCACCCCGTGGTCGACGAGGGTCGTGAGCCCGCCCACGGCGCTCGCCACCACCGGGGTCCCGCAGGCCGAGGACTCCAGGGCCACCAGGCCGAAGCTCTCGGCGCGCGACGGCACCAGGGTCACGTCGGCCGCCCGCATCCAGGTCGAGAGCAGGTGGTGGGCCTGGGGCGCGACGAAGCGCACGCGGTCGATGACCCCGGCCTCGACGACGCGCCCGTGGAGCCGCTCGAGGGTCGCGCGCCCGCCCGGCCCCGACGGGCCGCCGACGATGGCCAGTGCGGCGTCGCGGCCCCGGGCCACGAGCTCGACGAGGGTCTCGAGGGCGAGGTCGGTCCCCTTGAGCTCCTGGAGGCGTCCGGCGTAGAGCAGCCAGGTGCGCGCCCCGTCGAGACCGAGGGCGCGCCGAGCCTGGGCCCGGTCCCCCGGGGCGAAGAGGGCGTGCTCGACCCCGAGGGGCACGACGTGCACGCGCGAGGCCTCGGCGTGGTAGAGCCGCACGATCTGGTCGGCCTCGACGTCGCAGTTGGCGAGCACCGCGTCGGCGCAGGCGATCGTCGCCGCCTCGGCGTGGGCGCGCTCGGTCGAGGCGATCTCCATCGCCCCGGCCGTGACGCGCTCGAGGGTGTGGAAGGTCGCCACCAGCGGGACCCCGAGCTCGTGCTTGAGCCGATGGCCCGCGAGGCCGCTCAGCCAGTAGTTGGCGTGGATGGCGTCGGGCGTCCCGGTGCAGCGCAGGGCGGCCGCGACCCCGTCGGCGAAGGCGCCCACGTGGGTGCCCAGCGCGTCGCGCTCGATCGACTCGGCCGGGCCGGCCGTGACGTGGTGGACGCGCAGCCCGGGCTCGACCACCACGTGGTCGCGCTGGCCCGGGGCGTCCCGGCGGGTGTAGACGTCGACCTCGTGGCCGAGCCGGGCCAGCGCGCTCGCGAGCTCGCGGACGTAGACGTTCATCCCCCCGCCGTCGCCGGTGCCCGGCTGGGCGAGCGGCGAGGTGTGGTACGAGAGCACGGCCAGGCGCGTCACGGGCGCATCCTAATGGTGACCTCGTCGGTCTGGTTTGGGGTTATCCCTCGTGGGGGGCCGTGCGTCTCGGGAGGGGGGCCGGGCGGGGGCGCGGCACCACGTAGGCCACGTCGGCCACGTCGAGGGGCCCGAAGTCGCGCGAGTCGGTCGAGGCGGCCTCGTTGTCACCGCGCACCTCGATCAGCCGGTTCCGCCGGTCGACGCAGCGCTTCAGCAGCCAGCGCCGGGCGTCGCGGGGGTCGCGCACCACCACGACGTCGCCCACCCGGATGGGGCGCCACGGGCGCAGGGCGGTGAGGCGCTCCCCGGGGCGGTAGGTGGGCACCATCGAGGCGCCCTCGACCACGAGGCGCCGGACCACCCGCTCCAGAGTCCGCCCCACGGCCCGCGACGCTATCGCGGCCCGTCGCTAACCTGAGCGGTGACAGCGCGCCGCTGAGGCGCCGACCGAAAGGCAGCCCGATGACCCTTCTCTCCCGTGTCAACGACTGGCTCGACCGCTCGATGAGCCCCCTCGTGGTCTCGGCCCACTGCGACCTGCCCTGTGGCGTCTACGACCCGGCCCAGGCCCGCATCGAGGCCCAGTCCGTGAAGGCGATCATGGAGAAGGCCAACGCCTCGAGCGACCCCGACTTCAAGGTGCGCGCGACCCTGATCAAAGAGGAGCGCTGCGAGCTCGTCAAGCACCACCTCTGGGTGCTGTGGACCGACTACTTCAAGGTCGACCACCTGAAGGCGTTCCCCAACCTCCACGACCTCTTCTGGATGGCCACCAAGACGGCGGGCGAGGCGAAGAAGACCAACGACGTCGTGGTGGCCGACCGGCTGCTCGACGAGATCGACGCCATCGCCGAGATCTTCTGGTCGACCAAGAAGTAGGTCAGTCCCGCGCCCGGTGCGCGGCACAGGTCACCACCAGGGGGTCGCGCTCGAGGTCGGCGTCCTCGAGCGGGCCGCCGCACTCCACGCAGCGCCGGTAGTCACCCTGGCGCAGCCGCTCGAGCGCCCGCTCGACCCCGTCGAGGGTCGCCTCGATCGAGACCAGCGAGGGCATCTCGGCGTCGGACACGCCGACGAAACTAGTCGGGGACGACCTGGGTGCCGGCCGTGCCCGCGACGAGGCCCTCGAGCGCGTCGAGCGCGCCGATGGCGGCCCGCCCGCCGGTCGCCGCGACGAAGCGCCGGGCCGCCTCGACCTTGGGACCCATCGAGCCCGGGGCGAAGTCGATCGCCGCGAGCTCTCGTGGGGTGGCCCGCTCGAGGGGCCGGGCGCTCGGCGTGGCGTAGTCGAGCTCGACGTGGGCGACGTCGGTCGCCATCACCAGGGTGTGCGCCCCGAGCACCCGGGCGACCAGCGCCGAGGCCAGGTCCTTGTCGATGACGGCCTCGACCCCGCGAAGCCGCCCCCCCTCGCGCACGACCGGGACCCCCCCGCCCCCGGCGCACACCGGGACGACCCCCGCGGCGACCAGGCGCTCCAGCACCGCGACCTCCACGAGCTCGAGGGGGTCGGGCGAGGGCACCACGCGCCGCCACCGGGCCCCGTCGGGGCGCACCGCCCAGCCCCGGGCGGCCGCGAGGGCGTGGGCCTCGGCCTCGTCGTAGGGCCGCCCGACGAACTTCGTGGGGTGGTCGAAGGCCGGGTCGGCGGGGTCGACGACGGTCTGGGTGACCAGGGCCACCACCTCACGGCCCCCGCTCGCGTTGCGCAGCGCCTGGGCCAGCCAGTAGCCGATCATCCCTTGGGTCTCGGCGCCGAGCGTGTCGAAGGGGTAGGGCGCCTCGAGGTCGGGGTCGGCCGCGCTCTCCAGGGCGAGCAGCCCCACCTGGGGCCCGTTGCCGTGGGTGACGATCAGCTCGTGGTCGGCGGCGATCCTCGCCAGCGGCGCGGCGGCGGCCTCGACGTGGTGGTACTGCACCTGGGCGCCCGGGCGCTCGTCGCGCTGGAGCAGGGCGTTGCCCCCGAGGGCGACGACGACCCGGCTCACCCGTCGGCGAGTGTCGCGACCATGAGGGCCTTGATGGTGTGGAGCCGGTTCTCGGCCTGGTCGAAGACGATCGACGCCGACGACTCGAAGACCTCGTCGGTCACCTCGAGGGCGTCGAGGCCGAAGCGCTCGCGCAGCTTCGCCCCGACCGTCGTGCCGGCGTTGTGCAGGGCCGGCAGGCAGTGGAGGAATGCCACGTCGGGGTTGCCGGTCGACTCGAGGAGTTCGGCGTTCACCTGGAAGGGCAGGAGGAGCTTCACCCGCTCGTCCCAGGCCGACTCGGGCTCGCCCATGGAGAGCCAGACGTCGGTGTAGACGAAGTCCACCCCGTCGACGGCGGCGAGCAGGTCGTCGGTCACCGTCACGAGGCCCCCGAAGCGGTGGGCGCGATCGGCCGCCAGCGCCTGCACCTCCACAGAGGGCTGGCGCGAGGGCGGCGCGGCGACGCGCACGTCCATGCCCATCTGGGCCGAGGCGACGAGCAGCGAGCTCGCGGTGTTCGAGCGCCCGTCGCCCACGAAGCACCAGGCGACGTCGGAGAGCGCCTTGTCGCTGTGGTCGCGCACCGTGAGCAGGTCGGCTAGCAGCTGGGTCGGGTGCCACTGGTCGGTCAATCCGTTCCACACCGGCACGCCGGCGTGGGCCGCGAGCTCCTCGACGTCGGCGTGGGCGAAGCCGCGGAACTCGATCCCGTCGTACATGCGCCCGAGGACCCGCGCGGTGTCGCGCACGGTCTCCTTCTCGCCCAGCTGGGACTCGCCCGGCCCGAGGTAGGTGACGTGGGCCCCCTGGTCGTGGGCGGCGACCTCGAACGCCGAGCGGGTACGGGTCGAGGTCTTCTCGAAGATCAGCGCGATGTTGTCCCCCTCGAGCCGGCGCACCTCGCGCCGCTCGCGCTTCTCGGTGCGAAGCGTCGCGGCGAGGTCGAGCAGCTCGCCCACCTCGAAGGGCGACAGGTCGGCGTCTTGGAGCAGGCTCCGTCCGTGCAGGGTCTCGGTCAGGACACTCATCGCGCCTCCCTCTCGATCGGGCAGGTCATGCACCGGGGCCCGCCCCGCCCCCGGCCGAGCTCGCTGCCCGAGATGGTCACGACCTCGATCCCGTGGTGGCGCAGCATGGTGTTCGTCGCCACGTTGCGGTCGTAGCCGACGACGACCCCGGGGGCGAGGGCGAGGAAGTTCGTCCCGTCGTCCCACTGCTCGCGCTCGGCGGCGCGCACGTCCTCGTCGGTGGTGAGCACGCTCACCCGCTCGACCTCGAGGACCTCGGCGAGGGTCGCCCAGAGGTCGGCGTTGCGCGCGGGCACGACGGTGTCGGGCTCGTCGCCCGGCTCCAGGGTCCAGCTGCGCAGGTTGCGGTCGAAGTAGGGGTACAGGACGAAGGTGGCCTCGTCCACCATCGACATCACCGTGTCGAGGTGCATGAAGGCGTGGCTGCGCGGCAGCTCGACGGCGACCACGCGGCTCGCCTGGCCCGTCTCGAAGAGCCGCCGGGCGAGCGCCTCCACCGCGACCGGGGTAGAGCGCTCCCCCATCCCGACCATCACCGCCCCGTGGCCCAGCACGTGGACGTCGCCGCCCTCGAGGGTGAGCGACGAGCCCGGTCGGTCCTCGTCGAGGAGGGTCACGAACTTCTCCTCGGCGAAGAGGGGGTGGTGGCGGTAGATGGCCCGGGTGTGGAGGCTCTCGCGCTGGCGCGCCGGCTTGGCCATGGGGTTCACCGTCACCCCCCCGTAGACCCAGCAGGAGTTGTCGCGCTGGAAGAGGTGGTTGGGCAGGGGTGCGAGCACGAAGTCGTCGGCCCGGGCCATCTCCCAGGCCAGGCTGTGCGCGCGCAGGGGGGCGAGCTCGGCCTTCAACACGCCCCCCACGAGCCGTTCGGCGAGGGCCGGGCCGTCGAGGTCGTCGAAGTACGAGCGCATCGACGCCGCGAGAGCCGAGCCGAAGCGCTCGATCGTGCACAGCCGATCGAGCACGAAGGCCCGGCCCTCGGGGTCGTCGAGCACCTCGCCCAGGAGCTGGGCGAAGTAGTGGACGCGCACGCCGCGCTCGCGCAGGCTCTCGGCGAAGACGTCGTGCTCCTCCTTGGCCCGCTTGAGCCACAGGACGTCGTCGAAGAGCAGGCTCTCGATGTTCGACGGCGTCAGGCGGCTCAGCTCGAGGCCGGGGCGGTGGAGGATGACCTGTCGGAGCGTTCCGACCTCGGAGTCGACGTGCAGCGTCATGGCGCTACCTCTCGGGGACCGAGACGGGACCGCCCTCGGGCTTGGTCGTCGCCTCGCCCATGCTGAGGGCCATGTCGACGGTCAGGTGGCCGTACTCGTCGAGGGCGCCGGCCGTGACCTCGTGACGCGGCTTGCGCGCCGCGATGAAGGCGTAGAACACGAGTCCCGCCGCGATGACGACCAGCGCCTGGTAGACGACCTGGTAGCCCGAGGCGAACGTGACCCACATCGAGAAGAGCACGCTGGCGCCCGAGATCGCGAGGTCGCGGGCGAGAGCCCACCCCTGGACACGACGGCGCTTCGAGACGAGGAAGGTCAGCTGGGCGATCGCCGAGAAGAAGTACGGGATCGCCACGGTCACCACCGACAGGTTCACCAGGTAGGTGAAGACCGTGAGGCCCGAGCTCGTCGAGTAGCGCCAGAGCATGAGCAGCGACGGCAGGATCGTCCCGACCAGGATGCCGAACCACGCCGTGCCCTTCGCGTCGCGCCAGCCGAACGGCGCCGGGAAGAGGCCGTCCTGGGCGATCGCCCGCGAGGTCTCGGTCACGATGAGGGTCCAGCCGTTGAGCGCCCCGATCCCCGAGATCACAGCGACCGCAGCGATGAACCGCGGGGCCCACGTCGAGCCCGGGAACATCGAGTGGAAGGCGTTGACGAAGGGCGACCCCGTACCGACGAGGGTGGCGTGCGAGACGAGCCCCATCACGACCGCCGTCACCAGCACGTAGAGCAGCGCCGAGGCGACGGTCCCGATGACCGACGCGCGTCCGACGTTCAGCTCGGGGTCGTGGACCCGCTTGGCGGTGATGGCCGCCGCCTCGACCCCGATGAAGGAGAAGAGGGCCACACCCGCGGCGATGCCGATGGCGCTGTAGAGGCTCCCGCCTGAGGCGTTGAACGGGCCGAAGTGGGCGGACTGGACGTAGAACCAGCCGACCACGCCGACGAACAGCAGGGGCAGGAACTTGAGGACGACCGTCAGGTTCTGGAACCAGGCCATCTGGCGCACGCCCGCGAGGTTGATGATCGCCGGAACCCACAGACCCACCAGGGCCACGAGCCAGTTCTGCATCCCCGAGGGGTGGCCCCAGTTGAACAGGGCGTCCACGTAGAAGACCCACGACGAGACGATCGCCGCGTTACCGGCCCAGGTCTGGATCCAGTAGCTCCAGCCGGTGAGGTAACCCGCGAAGTCCCCGAATTCGTGGCGGGCGTACGCGTACAGCCCGCCGTCGCTCGAGGGGACCCGACGGGTCAACTGTCCGAACATGACCGCGAGCAGCGTCGCGCCGAAGGCGATGACCGCCAGCACGATGATGCTCATCGTGCCCGCGCCAGCCATCACGGCGGGCATCGTGAAGACGCCCGTGCCGACGATGCTGCCGATCACGAGGCCGGTGGCCGAGGTGAGTCCGAGGGCTCGCGCCTTCTGGTCGTTGCGCACCGACATCTGCCGGCGCGACGACACCCCGGCACCGGACCGAGTGTCCTGAGTGCTCATAGAGCCTCCTTGTCGCAGCGGTCCCTGCGCAATCCGCTCTTCCTCATTTGTAGTGACCGG
>JAKBNI010000065.1 GCA_021831125.1 Actinomycetes bacterium
AGATCACCTGGGTGCGCGAGACCCAGCACCTCGACTTCGTCGAGGCCGTGCGCCACCTGGCCGAGCGCGCCGGGATCGAGCTGCGCGAGGACGCCTACGCCGGCCCGGCCCGCCGGGAGCGCCAGGCGGCCCTCGAGGCGATGGCCAAGGCCGTCGACTGGTACCACGAGCGACTCCTCACCTCGCCCGACGCACGGCCCGCGCGCGACTACCTGCGCGCGCGCGGGATCAGCGGCGAGGTCGCTCGCCGGTTCCAGCTGGGCTGGGCCCCCGACGACTGGGATGCGCTCACCCGCGCGCTGCGCCTCGACGCCAAGGTCCTCGAGGCCACCGGCCTGGGCCTTGTGAACCGCCGGGGGCGGCTCCAGGACTTCGTGCGGGGCCGGGTGATCTTCCCGATCTTCGACCCCTCGGGCAAGCCCGTCGCGCTCGGGGGGCGCATCCTGCCCGGGGCGGGCGAGCGAGCCGACGGACGCGTCGAGCCCAAGTACAAGAACAGCCCCGAGACCGCCATCTACTCCAAGCGCAAGACCCTCTACGGGTTGCACCTCGCCAAGGACGACGTCGTGCGCACCGGGGAGATCGTGGTGTGCGAGGGCTACACCGACGTCATCGCCTTCTTCGGCGCCGGCGTGCCCCGGGCCGTCGCCACCTGCGGCACCGCGCTCGGCGAGGAGCACTTCCGGGTGATGCGCAACTTCGCCAGGCGCATCGTGCTCGCCTACGACGCCGACGGCGCCGGCCAGAGCGCCGCCGCCTCGGTCTACCAGTGGGAGCGCCAGCACGAGGTCGACGTGGTGGTCGCCCACCTGCCCGACGGGCTCGACCCCGCCGAGCTCGCCCAGCGCGACCCCGCGGCGCTCGCCCGGGCCGTCGCCGAGGCGGTGCCCTTCCTGCGCTTTCGTCTCGAGCGGGTGCTCGCCGGCGCCGACACCTCGAGCGTCGAGGGGCGCGCGCGCGCCGGTGAGCTGGCCGCGGCGGTGATCGCCGAGCACCCGAGCGACCTCACCCGAGACCAGTACGTGATGGACGTCGCCGACCGACTCCGCCTCGAGCCCCGCGCCCTGCGCGAGGCCGTGGCGGCGCGCCCGCGCGGCGGCCGACCGACCGAGGGACCGGCCCCGCGCCCGGTACCCACGACGACGCGGGCCCGCCCGCGCCCGCGCCCCGGGCACGAGGCCCTGCGCCTCACGGTCCACGGGCCGCGCGCGCTGCGCGAGCGCCTCGCGCCGGCCCTCTTCGTCGACGAGGTCCAGCGCGCCGCCTTCGAGGCCCTCGTCGAGGCGACGAGCACCCAGGGGGCGATCGAGGCGCTGGAGCGCCGCGGCGAGGAGGAGGCGGCCCTCGTGCTCGCCCAGATCGCCGTGGAGGCGCCCGAGGACTCCCTCGGCGAGGGTGACGTGGCGGCCGTCGTCGCCCAGCTCATCCGGTCGGCCCTGCCCGAGGCGCTCGCGGGGCTGAGCCGCGACCTCGCGGCGGGGCGCGTCGACCCCGAGGTGGTGCGCGCGACGATCGTCGACGTGAAGGCGCGAGAGGAGCAGCTGCGCGACGAGCACGGTGCGGCGGCCACGTCGGCCGAGCGAGACCTGCGCGAGTGGCTCGTCGAGCGCTCGGCCGCGACGACCCCGTGAGCGATCCGCGACGGGGCGCGCCGGGGCGCATCGGCGGTCTCGACGTCCTCGCCCCGCTCTCGGTCGAGGCCGAGCGGCGCCTCCACCCGGTCATCCGCGAGGGGCGCAGTGCCGAGACCGAGCTCGCCGCCGGGCCGGTGCGCGACCCGGCGCGCCGCCGCCAACTGCGCCGGGCTCGCCTGGCGGGCCAAGAGGCCGAGTCGACGCTGCTGCGCGCGACCTTCGGCCTGGTGAAGGCCCGGGTCAACGAGCGGGGGTACCGGTGGCGCGACGAGGACCTCGAGCTCGCCGGGGTCGAGGGCCTCGTGAACGCGCTGCACCGCTTCGACCCCGACCAGGGGACGCGCTTTTCCACCTACGCCAACTACTGGATCACCAAGCTCGTCAACCAGGCCGTCGCCCAGCGCGCCGGGCTCAGCGACGCCGAGATGCGCCGGGTCCTCGCCTACCAGCGCCTGGCGCGCGCCCAGCCCGAACGGCGCCTGGGCGCGCGCGAGGTCGCGACGGCGCTCTCGCTGAGCGCCGCGAGCGCGCGCGAGACGATCGAGCTCGCCCACGACCTCGAGCGTCGCCGGGAGGGGTCCGTGGCCCTCGACGAGCTCCATGACCGCCGCGAGCGGGCCCCCGAGGCCCCCGCGTGGGTGATCGACGAGCTGCGTCGTCTCACCGGGGAGGACTTCGACGCCTTCTGGCAGTACACGTTCCACGCCGCGACCCTGAGCGAGCTCGCACGCGCACGGGGCATCTCGCGCCAGGCGCTCGCCAAGCGCCTCGAGCGCTGCCGGCGCGCGGTGCGCGAGAGCCCCGAGGCCGGGCGCCTCGCGCGCTGGCTCGACGAGCAGTAGCCCGCGAGGGCCGGATGGTAACGTGGACCCGCCATTCCCAGATAGCTCAATTGGCAGAGCAAGCGGCTGTTAACCGCTAGGTTGCAGGTTCGAGTCCTGCTCTGGGAGCCACCTCGAAGTTCACTTAGGGCCGTAGCTCAGTGGTCAGAGCAGGGGACTCATAATCCCTCGGTCGTGGGTTCGATCCCCACCGGCCCTACCCGCGCTCGCGAATCACACCGTCCGGTGCCGTATCGAGGTTCCGAGTGAGCGGCCGCACCGAACTCCCCTCAATCGCGTCGGGGACTGGACAACCACTCCGGCCGCGAGCCGGACGCGTCGCCGTTGTCGGCCCCTCGTCGTTCGGAACCGACCAAGGCGCAGTACCATCACCGCGGGCACCCGTGGTCGGTCGCTCCTCGCGCATGGCACATCCCCTCTTCTCTCTCGACGGCACGACCGCCTTCGTCACCGGGGCCGGAAGCCCGGGCGGGATCGGGTTCGCCACGGCCCGCCTGCTCGTCGAGCTGGGGTGCTCGGTCGCGATCGGCGCGACGGGCACGCGCGTCGAGGCGCGCGCGGAGGAGCTGCGGGGTTTGGGCGGGACCGTGAGCGCTCACGTCGGCGACCTCTCCGACGCCGGCCAGGCCCGCCGCGTCGTCGACGAGGTCCTCGCGGCGCACGGGCGGATCGACCTGCTCGTCAACAACGCCGGCATGGCCCAGGAGGGCCGCCCCGAGACCTTCACCCCGGTCGCCGAGCTCGACGTGGCCGTATGGCGAGAGGGCCTGCGTCGCAGCCTCGACACGTGCTTCCTCGTGACCCGTTTCACGCTGCCGACGATGCTGGCGCGCGGTTCGGGCTCGATCGTCAACGTGGCCTCGGTCACCGGGCCCCTCGTCGCCACGCCGGGCGAGTCCGCCTACGCCGCGGCCAAGGCGGCCGTGGTGGGGCTGACCCGCACCCTCGCCCTCGAGGTGGCCGACCGCGGCGTCACGGTGAACGCGGTGGCCCCGGGGTGGGTCGCCACCGACACCCAGCCGCCCGAGGAGCGTCGGGCGTCGGCCGCCACGCCGATGGGGCGGGCCGCGGCGCCCGAGGAGGTGGCCGCGGTCGTGGCGTTCCTCGCGATGCCCGGGGCGCGTTACGTCCACGGGGCCACGATCGTGGTCGACGGGGCCAACCACCTGGTCGAGCGGCTGGGCTGACGACGGGCCGGGCGCCGCGGGGCCCCGATCCCCTAGGGCTTGGGCACGCCGTGCTGGAGGGCGGTGACCAGGACGTGCGCGGCGTTGCACAGCGCGAGGTTCACCGGGAACTGCACCGTGAGGTCGGCCGGGCCGCTCGTGACGATGGTCGCGTGCAGGGTCAGCGCCCGCGCGCAGCCGGTGGTCGGGTCGACTCCGGCGAGGGGGACGTCGCGGAACCACAGGACGAAGCCCGCCTCGCCGTTGGGCGGCAGCACCACGGTCTTATTCGAGGCCGGGAAGACGTTGCGCTGGAAGCTGTGAATCGGCCCGCGCGCGCCGAACATCACGATGTCGGGGTAGCCGCGCAGCACGCACACGTCGGGCGAGGTGTTCACGTAGACGACCGTGACGTACTTGGTCGTGCGCTTGACCTGGGCGTAGTCGAAGCTCGACAGGTGGGTCGAGGAGCAGGCCGGGGGCAGCGGCTGGGCCGAGGCCGGGGCGGGGACCGTGCCGATCAGGGGGACGGCGAGGGCGGCCAGCACCAGTGCCACGCTCGCGACCCGGGGGGCACCGCGGCGCCTACCCACCCGAGTCGCCGGAGACATCCGAGCAAGCGTAGCAACGCCTAACCGTCGTGCGGTGGGGGGACGACCACGACGGGCACGCGCGCGTGACCGACGAGCTCGAGGCTGGTGCTGCCTAGGAGCAGGCCCTCGTGGCGCCCGTGGCCGCGCCGGCCCACCACGAGGATCTCGGCGTCGACCGGCGGGCCGACGCTGCGCAGCAGCACCGAGCAGGGGTCCCCGTCCTCGACCCGCCAGCGCACGCTCGCCGGGTCGAGCCCGAGTTCGGTCACGGTCTCCGACACGACCGCGGGCGCGGGCGGGTCGGGGGAGCGCTCTTCGAGCAGGCCCCGCGCGTGCAGGACCCACGTCGTGGCCCCGGCGTCCCTCGCCAGGGCCAGCGCGACGCGCAGGGCGCGCGTCGCGTCGGGGGAGCCGTCGAAGCCGACGGCGATCGATCGGGTCACGTCGTCTCCTCCTCGCTCGAGGCGAGCACCTCGACGCTGCGGCGGAACTGCTCGAGCGCGCTCGAGACGGCCTCGGCTCCGGGGCCGCCGCTCGTGGGCGCCTCGGCGGGGGCCGCCGCGCCCAGCAGCGCCGACAGGCTGGCCGTGACCGAGGCGCGCAGCGCGGCCAGGTCGTAGCCGCCCTCGAGGAAGAGGGCGACGCGCCCCGGGCCCGGGACGAAGCCCCCGGCGAGCGCGGCCAGCGCGGCGAAGTCCCCGCTGGAGAGGGCGAGGTCGGCCAGCGGGTCGGCGCGATGGGCGTCGAAGCCGGCCGAGACGAGCACCCACGTGGGCGAGAACGACTCGATCGTGGGGGCCGCCGCCTCGAGCGCCCGGCGGACCACGTCGCCGGTCGCCCCCGGCGGCAGGGGCAGGTTGAGGGTGCGCCCGAGGGCGTGCGGGCCGCCGACCTCGGCCGGCGTGCCCGAGCCGGGGAACAGGGGCCACTGGTGGGTCGAGACGTAGAGCACGCGTGGCTCGTCCCAGAAGATCGCCTGGGTGCCGTTGCCGTGGTGGACGTCCCAGTCGACGATCACCACGCGCTCCCCGGCGTCGACCAGGTGGGCCGCGGCGACCGCGACGTTGTTGAGCAGGCAGAAGCCCATCGCGCGGTCGGCCAGGGCGTGGTGGCCGGGGGGGCGCGTCACCACGAAGCCGACCCCGTCGCCGCGCGCGCCGAGCGCGTCGACGACCGCGAGGCCCGCGCCCGCGGCGTTCACCGCGATCGACCAGGAGTCGGCGGTCGCGTAGGTGTCGGGGTCGAGGTCGCCGCCGCCGCCGTAGCAGAAGGCCCCGAGCTCGTCGAGGTAGCCCCCGGCGTGCACGCGCGCGAGCTCCTCGCGCGACGCCGCGCGCGGGCCCACCACGACGAGGTCGTCACCCAGGTGGAGGTCGGCGACGCCCTGGAGGGCGGCCGCGGCCCGCGCCGGGCGCTCGGGGTGGCCGGCCTCCTCGTGGGCCTGCGCGCCGTAGTCGGCGTTGAGGACGAGCGCGCTCACGGCGACCCCGGGGGCCGAGTGCGGTCGGCGCGCTCGGCGCGCCGGGCCCGCGCCGCGGCGGTCGGCTCGATGGCGAAGCACACCTCCACCTCCTCGGCGTCGTGGACGACCTCGACCGGGAAGCCCGAGTCGTAGAAGACGGCCAGCATGTCGCGGTTGGTCGCGAGGGTCGAGGCCGAGAACGCCTCGACGCCCCGGGCCCAGGCCGCCTCGGCGAGTCGCTCGAGCAGCGCGAGTCCGAGGCCCTGGTGCTGGTGGGTGTCGAGCACGACGAAGGCCACCTCGGCCGTGGTCGAGTGGGGGTAGCGGTCGAAGCGCCCGACCGCGACGAGCTCGTCGCCCTCGAACACCACCAGGGCCAGGCGCTCGAGGTAGTCGACGGTCGTGAGGTGGGTGACCTCGACGGGGCTGAGCTCGGTGTGCAGGGAGAAGTAGCGACGGTAGATGGAGTCGGCGGAGAGCCGGTGGTGGAAGGCGACGAGCCGGCTCGCGTCGTCGGGCAGGATCGGACGCACCGCGAGCGTGCGCCCGTCACGGGTCGTGATCACGCCCTCGAGCTCGCGGGGGTAGAGCGGGGGGGTCGCTCCCTCGGGCCGGGCCGGCTCAGTGCTCACCACGTCCTCCTCGTCCCCCTCTCTACCAGAGGCTCGCATCGACGCGACCGGCGCGCGAGGGGACCTTGGACCACTATTGGCGGGTATGTCGCGGGTCGGGCGGTGGGCGGCGAGGGCGGCGGTCGTCCTCGTCGCGTGGGCGGGGGCGCCCCTCGTCGCGGGTGCGGGCACGCCGCCCCTCGGCTGGAGCGGCTACCACGGCCCCCGGGGCGACGGGGTGGCCGTGGGCTACACCCGCGTCGACACCGCGCGGCCGCTCTGGCGCTCGGGGCGCCTCGACGGCCAGCTCTACGGGCAGCCCGTGGTCGACGGCGCCCGGGTGATCGTCGCGACCGAGGCCGACGTCGTCTACGCGCTCTCGGCCTCCAGCGGGCGCGTCGTCTGGTCGCGACGCGTCGGGGCCGCCGTGCCGGCCGCGGCACTGCCCTGTGGCGACATCACCCCGACCGTGGGGATCACGGGGACACCGGTGGTGGACCCGGCCCGCGGCGAGGTCTTCGTCGTGGCCGACGAGTGGTCCGGCGGGCGGGCGCGCCACGTGCTCGTCGGACTCGACGTCGCGTCGGGCCGCGTCGAGCTCTCCGAGGTCGTCGACCCGCCCCGCTCGGACCCGGCCGCGGCCCTCCAGCGCACGGGCCTCGCCCTCGACGCCGGGCGGGTCGTCTTCGGGTTCGGGGGCAACTACGGCGACTGTGGGGCGTACCGGGGACGGCTGGTCTCGGTGCCCGAGGGCGGGGGCCCGGCGCGGGTCTTCACCGTCGACGCGCGCGCGAGCGAGCGCGAGGGGGCGATCTGGATGGGCGGCGCCGCGCCGGTCGTCGACGCCGCGGGCGACGTGTGGGTCGAGGTCGGCAACGGCTCCTCGAGCCGGCCGGGCCAGCCCTACGACCGCAGTGACGCCGTGCTCGAGCTCTCCTCGTCCCTGCGGCTGCGCCAGCTCTTCGCCCCGGCGGACTGGGCGCGCGAGAACGCCGCCGACGAGGACCTCTCCGCGGCGCCGGCCCTCGTCGGGTCGTACGTGGTCGCTTCGGGCAAGGACGGCAACGCCTACCTTCTCTCGCGAGACCGCCTCGGGGGCATCGGCCACCCCCTCGACGTGCTCGGGCGCGCGTGCGCCGGGGCCGTCGACGGGGGGGTGGCGGTCGTGGGGACGAAAGTCGTGCTGCCCTGCGCGGACGGGCCGGTCGCGGTCGCGGTCGTCGGAGGTCGTCTGGTGCGCCGCTGGAGCGCCACCGTGGGGGGAGGGCCGCCGGTGGTGGCGGCCGGGCGGGTCTGGACCGTCGGGCCCGACGGCGTCCTCTACGGGCTCGACCCGGTGACCGGCCGGGTGCGCCAGCGGGCGCGCGTCGGCGCGGTGGCCAACCACTTCCCGACGCCCGCGGTCGTCGACGGGGCCCTCCTCGTGCCGGTGTCCCAGGGCGTCGTCGCCTACGCCGCGCGGCGAGGGTGACCTAGCCTGGCGCCGTGAGCCGGGTCGACCTCTCCGCGCGGGCGCGCGAGCTCGGCGGGTCGAGACGCCTCTTCGGCGAGCTCGTCGGGCCCGAGGGCGACGGCCCCTGGCCGGGGGTCGTGATGATCCACGAGGTCTTCGGGCTCGACGCGGTGATGACCCGCCAGGCCGAGCACCTGGCCCGCCTGGGCTACGCGACCCTCGCGCTCGACCTCTACTCCGACGGCGGGGCCCGGCGCTGTCTGACGACGATGTTCCGCGCCGTGGCGAGCGGGACGGGACGGCCCTTCGCCGACGTCGAGGCGGGGCGGCGCTGGCTGGCCGAGGCCCCGGGATGCACCGGGCGGGTCGGGGTGCTCGGCTTCTGCATGGGCGGGGCGTTCGCGCTGTTGTGCGCCCCGCGCGGCTTCGACGCGGCGGCCGTGAACTACGGCCAGCTGCCCAAGGACCTCGACGCGTCCCTCGCGGGGGCCTGTCCGATCGTCGCCTCCTACGGCGGACGGGACCGCTCGCTGCGCGGCGCCGCGGCCCGCCTCGAGGCCGCGCTGGAGCGCGCCGGCATCGAGCACGACGTCGTCGAGTACCCGGGGGCCGGCCACTCCTTCTTGAACGACGCGATGGCCGGCCCACCACTCCTGCGCCCGGTGCTGCGCGTCGCCGGTGTCGGGCCCGACCCCACGTCCTCGATCGACGCCTGGGCGCGCATCGACGCCTTCTTCCGGGCGCACCTGGGCTAGGGCGCGAGCGGGGCGAGGGCCCCGGCGTGGCGGATCTCGACCCCGAGGGTCTCGTCGAACGGGCCGAGGCCGAGCACGCGGGCGAAGAAGGACTCCTCGATCGCGGCCTCGCGCCGCCACGTGGTTGGATCCCTGAAGCCGTGGCCCTCGCCCTCGACGACCACGAGGCAGTGGGGCACCCCGCGCGCCTCGAGCGCGGCCGCCAGGGCCAGTGACTGGCCGAGGGGCACGACCTCGTCTTCGGTGCCGTGGAAGAGCACGAGGGGCGTCGTGAGCTCGTCGGCGAAGCCGAGCGCCGAGCGCTCCCGGTAGAGGTCGTCGGCGCCGGGCCGGGGTCCGACCAGGCCCTCGAGGTAGTGGGCCTCGACGCGCGCCGGGGCCGCGGCGAGGCCACCGAGGTCGGTCACGGGGTAGCGCAGCGACGCGGCCGCGAGGACCCCGCGGCGCGCGAGGCCGAGGGTGGTGACCCCGCTCGCGCTCGCCCCGATCGAGACCACCCGGGCCGGGTCGAGGAGGCCCCGCCGCGCGCACGCGGCCACGCACGCCGCGCAGTCCTCGACGTCGCCCTCGCCCCAGCGCCCGCGCAGCCGCTCGCGGTAGGCGCGCCCGTAGCCGGTGCTGCCGGCGTAGTTGACGTCGAGGTAGGCGTAGCCCCGGGTCGTCCAGAACTGGACGTCGAGCGCGAACCGGGCGGGCGCCCGCCGGGTCGGGCCGCTGTGGGCGTGCAGCACCGCCGGGGGCGCCTCGTCCCTCGGGCCGCGCCAGCGGGCGCTCGTCGGGGGGTAGTACAGCGCGTGCACCGGGCCCGCGGGCGCCTCGACGAGGAGCGTCTCGGGCCGCGCGACGTCGGCGGGGTCCATCCCGAGCGGCGTCGAGGCCACCACCTCGCCCGCCCGGCCCCCCGCGAGGTCGAGTCGCTCCACCCGGTCGCTGAAGAGCGGGCCCCCGGCCACGACCCCCGCGGCTCCTTCGGCGGAGGCGACGCCCTCGACGCAGGTCCAGGGTCCCTCGAGGGGCGCGAGCTCGCCGCTCGGGGAGACGAGCCCGACGTGGTCGAGGCCGTCGCGGGTCCACGTGACGAGGACCGACCGGTCGGCGCGCACGGCGTAGCTCGTCTCGCCGGCCAGCCAGGGGGGCGGGGCGAACTCCGCCGCGCGCGCGGTCACGTTCACCCAGTCCTCGCCGTCGCGGCGGTGCAGGTTCCACCAGCCCGTCCGGTCGCTGACGGCGTAGAGCGCCCCGTCGGGCCCGTAGCGAGGCTGGGTCACGGACTCCCCGGCCCCGCCCAGGACGACCCGGTGGGTCCCCTCGGCGAGGTCGACCTCGATCAGCACCGAGGAGTCCCAGGCCATGTCGGGGTCGTCCCACGCGACGACCGCGACGCGGGCGCCGTCGGGGCTGAGGGCGGGCGCGCCGAAGAAGTCGTGACCGGCGAGGACCGTCGACGCGGCGCGCGAGGCGAGCTCGACGAGGACGACCTCGTCGAGCGTGCCGGCGGGGGTGTCGCGCTCGCGCAGCGCGACGACGCGCCCGCGCCCGTCGAGGCCGGGGGCGCCGTGGCGCACCGCGCGCCCCGGGGTGGGCGCGCTGAGCGCCTCGGGGGCTCGCCCGGGGGCGAGGAGGTAGAGGCGCTGGTCGTCGTCGCCCACCACGACGACC
>JAKBNI010000066.1 GCA_021831125.1 Actinomycetes bacterium
GAGGGCCGGGTGGGCGCGGGCGACCCCGGCGGTGCGCGGGCCGCCGACCCCGCGGCGGTACACGAGCTCGTAGGCCACCACGATCGTCGAGGCGCCCAGGGCGAAGAACCACGGCAGGACGTGCCCGGCCAGGGTGAGGCTCAGCAGGATCGCGGTCGCCGCGTAGCCCCGGCCCGTGCGGACCCCGCGCGCCACCAGCCCGATCGTCACCAGCGCCAGGGCGAGGCTCAGCGAGAACGGGTACTCCCCGGCCATCGTCGAGAAGAGGTTGCCTCCGTCGATGGTGTAGGTGGCGTCGAAGAGGAAGGGCAGGGTGGCCATGGCGAGCGCCGCCGGGATCGGGCGGGGGGCGTCGAAGAGTCGGCCCATGAGGTACGCGCCGAGGGGCATCAGCACCGTGCCGAGCACCGTCGAGAGCTTGAAGGCGACCGCGAAGCCGATGAGGTGGCTCGCCCAGGCGGCCAGCACGTCGGGCAGGACGAAGTAGTAGGTGTAGGCGGGCAGCCCGTCGAGCCAGCCGGGGTACCAGGGCGTGACGGTGAGCGGGTTCGCGAAGTGGGCGAGGTACGCCGGCAGGGCCACGTGGGAGCCGGTGTCGCCCCCGGTGAGCAGCGTCGAGGAGACGAGCAGCGTCGGGTGCAGCGCCCAGATCGCGACGTAGGCGACCGCCACGACGGCCACCAGGTCGACGAGCGTGAGGGTGTCGAGGCGGCGCGCGCGCATCAGTGGGCCCGCTGGGCGACGAGCGCGACGAAGGCCGTCGCGTTGAACGAGGCGTGGGTGACCCACGAGGGCACGAGGCGACGCGAGCGCTCGGCGAGCAGCGCCAGCACCACGCCCAGCCCGACGAGGCCGGCGAGCTGGACGAGCTCGGCGTGGGCCAGCCCGAAGAGCAGGGCGCTCACCACCGCGCCGAAGGCGACCGACGCGCGCCGCGAGCGGCGCGCGCGCGCCCCTTCGGCGAGGGCGCGGTAGAGCACGCCGCGGAAGAGCCACTCCTCGAAGACCGGGGCGCCGAGGACGCTCAGGGTGCCCACGAGGGCGAAGGTCGGCCCGCTCGTCGAGTCGAAGAGCCGGTGGACCGGGGCCGAGACCCCGTGGGGGTGGAAGAGGGCGTAGGCGACGTCGACCGCGAGCTGGCAGGCGACCCCGAGCGGCACGTAGGCGAGGTCGCCCCACCGGGGCCGCCACTGGCCCGGCCACGGGGCGAGCCCGCCGGCGCGGTAGGCCGCGAGGACCGCGAGACCGAAGCCGGCCCACAGCCCGACCAGGCCCACCGAGGTCGCCCACCACGGGGGCGTCGCCGAACGCGCCAGGGCGCTCAGGCCCCCGGGGTAGCCCGCGAGCGCGGCGCCGGCCGCCTCGAGCAGCGTCGCGATCACCTGACCCAGTAAGAATCCGATAAGTGCCGCGACGACGATGAAGCCGGTCCGAGGCGCTGTCTCCTCTGTCAATGGGCTCACGCGGTCGTCGCTTTCGGTCGCGCCGGGGCGACGGCGCTCGTCGTTGTGTCGCGAATGACCTCTAGATTAGGTACGTGCCAGATTCCCCTAACGACCCGGGCCAGAACAACGGCTTTCGCCGGCTCGTGCCCGGTGCGAGCGGTCCGCTGACCCCCCCGGTGCGCCGCCGGCTGATCACCGCCGCCATCGTGGCCCTCATCGTCGGCTTCGTCGTGATCAACTCCCTCTTCTCGACCAAGCCGGCCCAGGTGCTGACCTACTCCAAGCTGCTCCACGACGCGGCCAGCAATCAGATCAACACCGCGGTCATCAACAACTCCAACGGCGTGGTGACCGGCCAACTCTCCACCGGCGCCGCCTACACCGTGAACGGCCCCTACCCCGCCCTCCAGGCCGAGATCGACACGCTGCGCACCAACAACGTGGCCGTGACCTTCGCCAACCCCTCGAGCCTGGCCTCGACCTTCCTGCCCTACCTCATCTGGATCCTCATCTTCGTCGCGTTCATGGTCTACGCGAGCCGCCAGGCCCGGGGCCAGATGAACGGGATGATGTCGGTCGGCCGCTCGAGGGCCAAGCAGTTCTCCCAGGACATGCCCCGCACCACCTTCGCCGACGTCGCCGGCTACAAGGGCGTCAAGCAGGAGATCAGCGAGGTCGTCGAGTTCTTGAAGAACCCGAGCCGGTTCCGCACGATCGGCGCGACCATCCCCAAGGGCATCCTGCTGGTGGGCCCGCCCGGCACGGGCAAGACGATGCTGGCGCGCGCCGTGGCCGGCGAGGCCGGGGTCCCCTTCTTCTCGGTGTCGGGCTCGGACTTCATGGAGATGTTCGTGGGCGTGGGCGCGAGCCGGGTGCGAGACCTGTTCAACACGGCCCGTAAGCAGTCCCCGGCCATCGTCTTCGTCGACGAGATCGACTCCATCGGCCGCAAGCGCGGCGCCGGCCTCGGTGGCGGCCACGACGAGCGCGAGCAGACCCTCAACCAGCTGCTGAGCGAGATGGACGGCTTCGAGCCCTCCGAGGGCATCGTCGTCATGGCCGCGACCAACCGGCCCGACGTCCTCGACCCCGCCCTCTTGCGCCCCGGCCGCTTCGACCGCCAGATCGTGGTGCCCCTGCCCGAGCTCGACGAGCGCCTGCCGATCCTGCAGATCCACACCCGCGGCAAGCCCCTCGACTCCTCGGTCGACCTCGCGCTGGTCGCGCGCGGCACCCCGGGCATGAGCGGCGCCGACCTCGCGAACCTGGTGAACGAGGCGGCCCTGCGCGCCGTGCGCCGGGGGTCGCCCACCGTCTCGATGGAGGACTTCGAGGCGGCCCGCGACCGCGTGATGATGGGCCAAGAGCGCGACACGATGGTCCTCAAGGACGACGAGCGCGAGCGCATCGCCTTCCACGAGTCGGGTCACGCCCTGTTGGCCTACGTGCTCGACAGGACCGACCCGCTCCACAAGATCACGATCATCCCGCGGGGCATGGCCCTCGGGGTCACCATGACCCTGCCCGAGGAGGACCGCCACATCATGGGTCGGCCCGAGCTCGAGGACAGCCTGTGCATGCGCATGGGCGGCCGGGTGGCCGAGCTGCTCGTCTACGGCGACCTCTCCACGGGGGCGGCCGACGACCTGCAGCGCAACACCGAGCTCGCCCGGCGCATGGTGCGCGAGTGGGGCATGTCCAAGGAGATCGGCCCGATGGCCTGGGGCTCGAACAACCAGGTCTTCCTGGGCGAGGACCTGATGCACACCCGCGACTACTCCGACCACACCTCCCAGGTCATCGACGACGAGGTGGAGCGGATCCTGCGCGAGCAGGAGGCCCGCGCGATCGAGGTCCTCACGCTGCACCGCCGGGGTCTCGAGGCCCTGACCCGGGCCCTGCTCGAGCACGAGACGATCGACGGGGCCGAGGCGGCCCGGCTCATCGACGAGGCGAACGGCGAGCCGGTCCACCCGGCCGGGACCAAGACCGTGAGCTCGCTGACCGGCGCCAAGCCGGCGCCCGAGCCCCAGGAGCCCCAGCCGGTGGCGGCGACCTCCCCGGCGCCCGCCCCGGTGCCGGCGGCGAACTGGCAGCCGCCGACGCTACCGGCCGTCTAGCGGGGCCACCACCGTGATCCCGGCCGGGCGGCTGGGCAGGGTGAGCCCGAGGGCGAAGGGCCCGGGGCTCGTCACGAGGTAGGAGCCGCCCCGGCGCGCCCCCGGGACGGCCGCGGCGAGGTCCGCGACGTCGTGGGCCCCGACGTGCAGGTGCGCGAGCGCGCTCACCGAGCCGAGGGCGCTCACGATCACGGTGATCGTGCGGCGCCCGGGGTTCAGCACGCGCAGCGCGTCGTAGCCCTTCGAGGTGAAGTCGTGCACGAACGCCGAGGTGGTCACCGGGCTCGGCGCCGACAGGGCCGACCCCGACCCGGCGGTGCCCGTGGCGAGGTCGGTGACGACCGGCACGTTCGCGCGCACGCTGACCGCGGCGTAGCCGGCGGCCGGGATCGCCGGATTCGGCGTCAGGGCGAGGGCGCCGGTCGCGTAGGGCGCCACGCTCAGGTACTGGTCCTGGATGCGAAACGAGCCGAGCACCACGTGGACGCGCACCACGGCCGGGGTGGGCCCGGGGTTCGCCACCTCGAGCACGGCGCTCGCGCGGTGCGCCGTCGTCACGGCCGGGAAGTAGGCGCGGGTCCCGGGGGTCGCCTGGCCCGGGTCGAGCGAGAGGGTCCCCTGGTCGTCCTGCACCCCCACCACGACGAGGGTGCCGCGCAGCACCCGCAGGCCCACGCCGATCCCGCGCAGGTTCACCGCGGCCCGCGCGAGGTCGAGGTAGACCTCGGCGTGGGCCGGCACCGACACCCCCTGGAAGGCCTGCGGGGCCGAGTAGCCCGAGGCCGAGTAGAGCGACACGTCGAACACGGCCGCGGTCGCGGTCGGGTTGAAGACGCTCACGTAGGCGCTCGAGCCCACGGCCGTCGAGAAGCCGGTGGCGCTCCAGGCCGTCGAGCCCGCGCTGGCGCAGGGGGCGGCCGCGGCGTCGGTGCCGGCGACCTCCTCGGCGACGACCCCCCCACCGGCGACCCGGGTGAGCACGGCGTAGAAGTTCCCCGGCTCGAGGGTCGAGGGCTGGAGGGAGTACTGCGAGCGCGCGGCCAGGGTGAGCGAGCGCGTGGCCACGTGGCCGGTGTCCGAGACGACCTCGACCTCGAGGGCCCGCGACGCCGCGGTGGTGTTGACGAAGGTCACCCGGCCGGGCCGGTGCGCGCTGCCCGGCAGGCCGGTGCAGTACAGGGCCGTCGACTGGGGCGCCACGGCGCCCTCGCCGGGGTAGGCCGCGGGGTTGCGCGCCGGTCGCAGGGTCACCGCGACACCGGCCCCGGCGAGCACCACCGCGCAGGCGACGAGGAGGGGGGCCCGTCTCACCGGTGCCTCGCGCGTCGCCCGACCCGCCCGGTGAAGAGCCACTCGGCGCGCTGGATCCAGCCGAAGCCCAGCCAGACGATCGCCCACAGCCCCAGGGTGAAGAGGGCCAGGATCCCGTTGAGCGGGAACTGGTGCAGGACCAGCTCTCCGTGCACCGTGCCCGGGCCGGCGGGCACCGCGTAGAAGGGCGTCCAGGTCCCCTGGGTCGTGCGGGCGCTCGGGTGGCCGTCGACCACCAGGGCGAAGGCGCCGGCCGGGGCGAGCCCCGCCACGACCGTCCCCCCGGGCTCGAGCGGCCCGGCGAGGTGCCGGGCCGCGAAGACCGGGCGCAGGGTCGTCGAGCCCGGGGTCGACTCGGCCACCACGCCGTGGAAGAGGGAGTTGGCGTAGACCTGGGCCGAGGAGGTCGTCAGCTCCAAGGAGAGGTCGCCCTGGCGCGCGAGGGCGCGCACGAGCGCGTGGGGCACCGGCCGTCGCGGGACCTGCTGGACGCCCGCGACCTCGGGGGCCGCCGCGTCGAGCACCACGATCGTCGAGATCCCCGCCGGGGCGAGCAGCGCGCCGAGGTCGACCGTCTGGCCGCGCAGGGCCGACTGGACGGCCTCGATCAGCGCGTCGGTCGCCCCCGAGTCGGGCGGGGTGAAGGCCGTCGCGCCCCCCGGCAGCCCGTCGGTCGAGGTCGCCAGGGCGAGGCCCGGCGCCACCGTCCAGCCCGGGGTCGGCAGGATCGACGGGTCCCCCAGCCACAAGACGCGGTAGCCCCCGGCCCCGCTGGGGGCGAGGCGGCCGAGCGACTCGGCCACGCTCGAGGTCGGCAGGTCGAAGCGGCCCGAGCCCATCGCCCCGAGAAAGGGCACGGTGGCCACCACCAGCACGGCCACCGTGAGCGCGGCCGCCCCCTGGCGCCAGCCGAAGCCGGCCGCGCGCAGGTCGCTCTCGAGCGCCCCCACCCCGAGCCCCACCAGCCCGGCCAGGCACACGCCGTAGAGCGCGAGCACGACGTCGAGGTCGGGCTCGAACGAGCCGAGCCAGTGGTGACCCGAGAGCGCCGCCAGGGCGATCGCGAGCGTCGCGACGACGACCAGCTTCGAGGCGACGGCCCGGCGCTCGCCCCGACAGAGCGTGGCCGCGATCGCCGCGGCGCCCGGCAGCAGCCAGCCCCACCACGACGCCCCGAAGGAGCCGTCGACCCCGCGCAGGAGGTACGAGAAGCCCGGCACCGTCCAGGGCCCGCGGGCCAGCCCGAAGACCGCCGGGGCGCGCCGGCCGGCGATGGCGACGTCCACGGTGAGCGGGAGCAAGAAGACGGCCACGTTGAACGCGACGAAGCCGAGCAGCCGGAAGGGGCGGGCGAAGCCCGACGCGGCGTCGGGCTCGAACCACCGCGCCACCGCCACCCCCACGATCACCAGCGCCACCGCGACCAGGGCGGCCGGCGCGAGGGCGCACACGAGGGCGCTCTGCATCACGAGCATCAGGCGCTGGCCGGCCTCGCTGGTGCGCCAGCCCCGGTGGCCGAAGGGCACGGGCGGACCGTAGGCCCGTCGGCGAAAGCCCGGCACGTCCATGACCTCGAAGACCCGACGGGTGACAAAGGGCAGGCCGGCCACCACCGCGAGCACGTCGAGGCGTCCCTGGGCGATCATGTTGAGCCCGACGGGCACCGCGGCGTAGGCGAGCGCGCCGATGAGCCGCGCCCGGTTCGAGACCTTGTCGCGCAGCAGCCGGCCCATCCCGATCGCCCCCATCGGCACGGCGAAGATCAGGGCGACCCGCGCCAGGATGCCCATGCGGCCGAGCACGACCGTGCCGGCGACTCCGAGCACCCCGTAGCCCGGCGAGCCCGGCGCGCCGGTGCCGACCCCGGCCGGCGACCACGAGGCGAAGAAGTGGCGCCAGGTCGACCACCACGAGTCGAGCGGCGCGAGCCGCCCGACGAGGGGGAGGTGACCCGCGACGAGGTTGCGCGAGCCGATTCCCCAGACCAGCGCGGCGAGCACCACCACCGCCGCCTGGGAGCGGAACGAGGTCAGCAGCCGCGAGGGCCGCGGCACGGGGGGCGGCTCGACGAACTCGTCGAACTCCTCCTGCTCGGAGAAGGCCGCGGCGAAGCCCACCGAGTGGTCGTCCTCGAGGCTCGCGGCGGGAGAGGCCGGGACGATCCCGCGGGCCCGGTCGAAACCCTCGCGCACTAGGCGCACGACGAACTCCCGGGCCCGGCTGGCCCCGGCCACCTGGAGTCGCGCGAGCTCGGCGTCGGAGAGCACGCGCAGGCGCTCGAGCTCGCGCCGGCGCGCGCGCACGCGCCGGCGCTGGACGAGGAGCCAGCCCCAGGAGTGGGCGATCGCCCCGACCCGCTCGGTGTCGGCGCCCACCAGGGCGACGAAGGTCTCGGCGAGGTCGAGCACGACCAGCTGGAGCAAGATCACGAGTGCGGTGCGACGGTGCCAGCCGCTCGCCACGACGAGCAGCTGGTGGCGTCGGCGCAGCGCCGCGCGCGAGGCGTGGCGGGTGCCCAGCGCGGTGCAGGCCCGCTCGCCCCGGGCGATCGACTCGCGGTGGGCGACGGTGGCGAGCGGGGCCACCACGATGCGCGCCCCGGCGGACTGGGCCCGCCAGCACAGGTCGAGGTCCTCCCCGAGCAGCGAGATCGCCGGGTCGAACCCGCGCAGGGCGACGAAGAGGTCGGCGCGCACGAGGGTCACCCCGCCCGGGGCGACGAAGACGTCGCGCTCGAGGTCTTGTTGACCGTGGTCGACCTCGCCGCGCTCGATCCGGTCGCGCACCACGGCGAAGCGGTCGGCGTTCTGCCCGACGTGCAGCAGCACCAACTCGTCGTCGTAGTCCACGGCCTTGGGGGTGACGACCCCGGCGTTCGTGCGGTAGGCCGACTCGACGAGGCGCGAGACGACGTCCTCGTGGAGGCGCACGTCGTCGTGGCAGAAGAGGAAGAAGGCGGCCCCCTCGACCAGGCGCGCCCCCTCGTTGCAGGCGGCCCCGAAGCCCCGGTTCTCCTCGAGCACCCGGACGAAGGCCCGCGGGTCGATCGAGGCGACGCGCTCGCTCACCCCGGTCGCGTCGCCGTTGGCGACCACGAGCACGCTGAGCTCGGAGTAGTCCTGGGCGACGAGCGAGGCCAGGGTCGCCTCGAGCCCGGGTCCCGGACCCGTGGTGACGACGACGGCGACGACGGCCGGGGCGCGGTTTTCCATCAGCCCGACAAGGCTACCGGCCGCCCCCGGGCCCCTCGGGCCACGCGCGGCCGTGTCATCCCTGGTGGGAGCGGGTTAGGTCGGAGACCACGTCCGAGAGCGACCGGGCCAGGTCGATCCGCGGGCGCCACCGCGTCGCCTCGGTGAGCCGGGTCGGGTCGCCCCGGCTCACCGGCACCTCCACCGGGCGCACCAGCGAGGGGTCGAGCACCAGAGGGGTGCCCGGGGCGACCATCGCGACGAGCGCGGCGGCGACCTCGGCCATGGCGTGATCGACCCCCGAGGCGACGTTGTAGACGCCCCCCGAGGCGCCCCGCCGGGCGAGGAGCCGGTAGGCGCGCACGACGTCGCGCACGTCGGTGAGGTCGCGGCGCGCCGAGAGGTCCCCGACGCGCACCTCGGCCCGTCCGCCCGCGCGCGCCTCGAGGAGGCGACCCACGAGGGCCGGGACGAAGAAGGTCGGCCCCTGGCCCGGCCCGACGTGGTTGAAGGGGCGCACCACGACGACGTCCAGCCCGCCGGCGGCGGCCTCGAGGGCGAGTCCCTCGGCCTCGGCCTTGCTCGAGGCGTAGGGGCTCACCGGGGCGAGGGTCCGGGTCTCGCCCAGGGGCTGGTCCTCGGGTCGGGTCACCCCGTAGACCTCGGCCGAGCTCACCACCACGACCCGCGCCCCCGGGGCCCGTGCGGCCACCGCCGCGAGGACGCTGCGGGTGCCCCCCACGTTGACCGCGCGCACCGCCTCGGGCTCGTCCCACGAGCGGCCCACGTGGCTCAGGGCCGCCAGGTGGTAGACGACCTCGGGCGCGCTCGCGCCGAGCGCGTCGGCCACGGCCCTCGGGTCGCGCACGTCGACCTCGCGGTCGACCGCGACGACGCGGTCGCCCGAGGCGCGCAGGTGCGCGACGAGGTGGCGGCCGACGAAGCCGCCGGCCCCGGTCACCAGGGCCACGCTCATCTCCCGAGCGCGATCCGGTACGCGTCGAGGTGGCGCGCGACGCAGAGGTCCCAGGTGTAGCCCTCGGCGCGCGCTCGTCCCGCGCGGGCGCGCCGCGCGCGCTCGGGCTCGCCCTCGACGAGCGCCTCGTAGAGCCCGGTCGCGAGCGCGGTCGGGTCGCCGCTCTCGACGAGGCGCGCCGCGTCACCGGCCACCTCGGCCATCACGGTGCCCGCCGTCGTCACGACCGACGCCCCGCAGGCCATCGCCTCGAGCACCGGCAGCCCGAAGCCCTCCCCCTTCGAGGGGTAGGCGACCACCGCGGCGCGCCGGTAGAGCGCGGGCAGGGTGGCGTCCTCGACGTAGCCGAGGGCCCGGATCCGGTCCCGGTGGGGGTGGCTCGCGAGGGCCGCGGCGAGCGGCGAGTCGCCCCAGCCGCGCTGGCCGCAGACCCACAGCTCCACCGCGGGGTCGAGGTCGCCCACCGCCGTGAAGGCCTCGAGGAGGGTGCCGAGGCCCTTGCGCGGCTCGTCGGTGCCCACGAAGAGGATGGCCGGCCCCCCCGAGAGGCCGAGAGCCTCGAGCCGCGCGGCGTCGCCGCGGTCCTCGGGGCCGAAGCGCTCGAGCTCGACCCCGAGCGGGGCCGTGACGACCGGGGCGCTCGGGGCGACGAGGGCGGCGAGCTCGCGGGCCGTGTGCTCGCTCACGCACACCAGGGCGGCGGCGTGGGTGGCGGCGTGGCGGATCGAGCGGGTGAAGAGGGCGACCTTGGCCCGCTCGTGCCACTCGGGGTGGGTGAAGTAGGTGAGGTCGTGCACCGTCACCACGACCGGCAGGGCGCTGCGGCGCGGCATCGTGTAGTGGGGCCCGTGCCAGAGGTCGACCTCGTGGGCGAGGGCCCCCCGACCCGCGCGCAGCGCCTCGTAGGCGAGGCGGGCCGGGCGCGGCACCGGCACGGGGTCGAGGACCCGGGCGCTCGAGAGCGCGCGCCAGCGCGCCGCGTCGTCGCGCCGCGCCACGAGGGTCG
>JAKBNI010000067.1 GCA_021831125.1 Actinomycetes bacterium
CCTGCTGGGGCTTCTCCTTGGCGGTGTCCGGGATGACCAGGCCCGACGCCGTGGTCGCCTCGGCGGTGTTGGGGCGCACGACGATCCGGTCCTCGAGGGGGTGCAGCTGCATGGTGATTGCCTCCTGTGCGATTAGCACTCGAAACTTCCGACTGCCAACTTAGCAGCCACTGCCTCCGAGTGCCAACGCCGGGTACCCTGGCGCATGGCCCTCCCGCCGGCGGCCCGGCGCGACCTGCGACTTCTCATCGGCCTGGCGACCGTCTCGGCCCTCGGGGACGAGGTGGCCCTGATCGCCCTCTTGCTGCGGGTCGCGCGCGGCGGGATCGCCAGCCACGGCTGGCTGGTCGCGGCCCTCTCGATCGCCGGGGCCCTGCCCTTCGTGGCCCTCGCCGGGCCGGCCGGGCTCGTGGTCGACCGGGTGCGGGCCCGGCCCCTGCTCGTCGCCCTCGGGGTCGTCGAGGCGCTCGTCGCGGCCGGGCTCGGCCTCTGGCACAACGACGTGGTGACGGTCCTCTTGATGGGCCTGCTCTCCACGGCCGTCGCCTTCAGCCGGCCGGGCTACTCGGCCCTCCTCCCCTCGCTGGTGGGCCTGGAGAACGTGGCGCCGGCCCAGTCGGGGCTCCAGGCCGGCGGCTCGATCGCCCTGGCGGCCGGTCCGGCGCTGGGCGGGCTGCTCGTGGGCGCGATCGGCCAGAGCGGCCCGCTCTACCTGGACGCCGTGACCTTCCTCGTCGCGGCCGGGCTCACCGCGCTCTTGCGCGGCGAGCGCGCGCCCGCGCGCGCCGACGCCGCCCGCGAGCGCGGGGCGATGCTCGCCGGGGCCCGCTTCATCGTCGCAAGCCCGACGCTGCGGCCGGTCGTGGTGACCGTCGGGGTCCTGATGCTCTCGCTCGGGGCCATCAACGTGAGCGAGGTCTTCTTCACGACCGTCACCCTGCACGCGAGCGCGCTGGGCTACGGCGTCGCGGGCGCGGCCTTCGGGGTCGGCTCGATCGCCGGGGCGCTGCTCGGCGGACGAGCCCCCCACGAGCCCGCACGCCTCACCCGGGCCTCGCTGTCGCTCATCGCCGCCCTCGGGTTCATGCTCCTGCTCGCGGGCCTGTCGGTCGACATCGCGATGCTCTGGGCCGTGCTGCTCGCGACCGGCGTCCTCGTCGGCCTGGTGAACGTCCTGTTCTCGGTCCTCTTCTCGATCGAGGCGCCCCCCGAGGTGCGCGGTCGGGTCTTCGCGGCGGCGAGCGGGGTCTTCACGACCGGTCAGATGGGATCGATGGTCATCGGCGGGGCGCTGCTCTCGGCGATCTCGCCGCGGGCGATCTTCGTCCTCGCCGGCGCCGTCGCGGCCGTCACCGTCGTCGCGGTCATCCCCCTCGAGCGCCGCTTCGGGCGCCGCTCTCAGGGCGAGTACCGGGTGAGCTCCCAGCCGCCCGAGGCGTCGGGGGCGTAGACGACCCGGTCGTGCAGGCGGCTGACGCGGTGCTGCCAGAACTCGACGCGAGCCGGGCGCAGCAGGTAGCCGCCCCAGTGCTCGGGGCGGGGGACCTCGCGCCCGGCGAAGCGGGCCTCGGCCGCGGCGACGCGGGCCTCGAGCTCGGCGCGGCTCTCGAGCGGGGTCGACTGGGCCGAGGCGTGCGCCCCGATCTGGCTGCCCCGGGGCCGGCCCGCGAAGTAGGCGTCGGAGAGCTCGGGGGGCATGATCTCGACCGGGCCCTCGAGGCGCACCGAGCGCCCGAGCGGCTCGCAGTACCAGGTGACGGCCGCCACCGGGTTCTCGGCCAAGTCGGCGCCCTTGCGCGAGCCGTAGTTCGTGTACCACCCCACGGCCTCGGGTCCCCGGTGGCGCAGCAGCACCATCCGGGCGCTCGGCACGCCACGCGCCGAGGCCGTCGCGAGGCAGACCGCGTCGGGCTCAACGAGGAGCCCGCGCGCCTCCTCGTACCAGCGCGCGAACTGGGTGAGCGGGTCGGGGTCGCAGTCGGCCACCTCGAGGGGCACCCAGCGCTCGTCGGCCGTGCTCACGCGACCTCGCGCAGGTCCCAGGCGGGCCGGGCCGAGAGCCCGAGCGCGCTCGCCCCGCCGTGGGCGAGCCGGTGGAGGCCCGCCGCGGCGATCATCGCCGCGTTGTCGGTGCACATGGCGAGCGCCGGCAGGTGCGCGGCGATCCCGCGCTCCCTCGCCAGGGCGGCGACGCCCTCGCGCAGCGCCGAGTTCGCGGCCACCCCACCGGCGAGGGCCACCGAGCGCGCGTCGCTCGCCTCGAGCGCGGCGCGCAGCTTGCGCAGCAGCTGCTCGGCGAGGGTCGCCTGGAAGGCCGCGGCCACGTCGGCGAGGGCGAGGTCGGGGTGGTCCTCGCTCGCGCGCACGACGGCCGTCTTCAGCCCCGAAAAGGAGAGGTCGAGGCCCGGCCCGAGCATCCCGCGCGGCAGCGCCAGCGCCTCGGGCGAGCCCTCGCGGGCCAGCCGGTCGATGACCGGCCCGCCAGGGTATCCCAGGCCCAGCCAGCGCGCGACCTTGTCGTAGGCCTCGCCGGCCGCGTCGTCGAGCGTCTCGCCGAGGACCTCGTGCTCGCCGGGCCCGCGCTGGTGGACGATCATCGAGTGGCCCCCCGACACGAGCAGGGTCACGAGGGGCCACTCGAGCGAGGGCGCCTCGAGCAGCGGCGCGAAAAGGTGGCCCTCGAGGTGGTTCACCCCGACGTAGGGGAGGTCCCAGGCGAGGGCCAGCGCCTTGGCGAAGGAGAGCCCCACGAGCAGCGAGCCCACGAGGCCCGGCCCGGCGGTGACGGCGATCCCGGTGATGTCCGGGCGGCGGGGGTCGAGGTCGGCCTCAACCAGGGCCCGCTCGACGACGGGGCGGATCGTCGCCACGTGGGCTCGGCCGGCGAGCTCGGGCACCACCCCGCCGTAGTCGCGGTGCTGGTCGATCGAGGACTCCACGACCGAGCTCTCGACGTCGAGCCGCGAGGTGACGACGGCCGCGGCGGTCTCGTCACAGCTCGTCTCGATCCCGAGCACCCTCTCCACGGGCTCAGCGTAGGTCGGGCTCGACGTCGGCGAGGTCGGCCCAGAGCACCAGGGCGTCCTCGCCGGTGCGCTCGTAGTAGCGCTTGCGCACCCCCACCGGCGCGAAGCCGAAGCGCCGGTACAGCGACTGGGCCCGCTCGTTGGAGACGGCGACCTCGAGGGTGGCGCGCAGCGCGCCGCGCTCGCGCGCGGCGCCGAGGGCCTCGTCGAGCAGGCTCGTGGCGATGCCGCGCCCCTCCTCGCCCGGGGTGGTCGCCAGGGTGTTGACGTGGACCTCGTCGGCGACGAACATCAGCCCGACGTAGCCGACGATGCGGCCGGCCTCCTCGGCCACGCTGTAGCGGCGGCTCTCGAGCCGGGAGATCTCGTCGAGCAGCATGGCCCTCGTCCAGGGCTCGGGGAAGGCCTCGTCCTCGATGCGCACCAGGGCCGGCACGTCGCGCCGCTCGGCCGCCCGGATCGTCCAGTCGGTCACGTCGCGCGGGTGCGGGTCGAGAAGTTCGCCACGGCGTCGGCCTCGCGCAGGTAGAGCGGCACGACCGCCTCGACGGCCCCGCGCCCGCGGGCGAGCTCGAGCGCCGCGGCGGGCGACGGGACCGCGAGGTCGAGCACCTCGCCGGCCCCGAGGGCCTCGCGGTAGCGCCGCGCACCGTCACCACACAGCAGAGCCGGGCGCTCGGCGAGCTCGGGGGCGAGCACCTCGGGGCGCACCACCCGGGGCGCGTCGAGGGCGGCCAGGGCCTCGAGGCTGTAGCGCTGGGCGAAAACCTCGCCGCGACGTCCGTCGACGAGGGCCACGAGCTCACCGGTCGCGCCCAGGCGCGCCGCGGCCGCGGCCAGCACCTCGAGCGAGGTCACCTCGACGAGGTCCGCCCCGGTCGCGAGCGCGAGCCCCAGGGCCGTCGCGATCCCCACCCGCAGCCCGGTGTAGAGGCCGGGGCCCCGGTCCACGACGACCCGCTCGATCGCCCCGGCGGCGACCTCGGCCGCCTTGAGCAGGCGCGCCACGCCCGGGACGAGGACCTCGGTGTGGCGGCGCTCGAGGTCGAGGACCTCCTCGGAGGTCGCCTCGTCGACCTCGAGGGCGACGGCGCAGGCGGGCGTCGCCGTCTCTATGGCGAGGGCGATCACGCCCCGGCCCAGCGGGTGAGCGCGTGCTCGCGCGTGCGCACGAGCGCGCCCTCCACCACGAGGTCGCGGCCCCCGGCGTCGTCCTCGCTGAGTGTGACCTTCAAGAAGTCGCCGAAGACCGGGGCCGCCGTCTCGCCCCACTCGACGAGGGCGACGGCGCTCTCTTCGATCAGCTCGGTGAGGTCGAGGTCGAAGACCTCGGCGAGCGAGCCGGCGCGGTAGACGTCGGCGTGGTAGAGGGTCGTGACCCCGTTCGCGTTCTCACAGCCGTGCGGGCGCACCAGGGTGAACGTGGGGCTCGTGACCCGCTCTCTCACCCCGAGGCCCCGGGCCACGCCCTGGACGAACGTCGTCTTGCCGGCCCCGAGGCGCCCCGAGAGCAGGACGACGTCGCCCGGGCGCAGGAGGGCGGCGAACTCCTCGCCGGCCGCCTGGGTCGCCTCGGCGCTGGCGCAGTGGCGCACGATCACGCGTCCATCGCCTCACGCAGCGTCGCCAGGTCGGCCCTCATCACCTCGAGCAGGCTAGGGCCGTTGCGCAGCGCCGCGGCCGGGTGATAGGTCCCTAATCCGGGGCGGCCCGCGACGGTGACGAGCCGCCCGTGCATCGCCCCCATCGGCACCGAGAAGCCGAGGACCGACTGGCCGGCGACGAGGCCGAGGGTGAGCACGGCGCGGGGCGCCACGTGCTCGAACTGCCAGCGCAGCCACGGCCGACAAGCCCCCACCTCCTCGCGGGTGGGGGTGCGGTTGTTCGGCGGGCGGCACTTGACGACGTTGGTCACGTAGCACCGCTCCCGGGAAAGGCCCATGACCTCGTCGATCAGGCTGAAGAGCAGCCGCCCGCTGCGCCCGATGAAGGGCAGCCCGCCCTCGTCCTCGGTGCGCCCGGGGGCCTCGCCGATCACCAGCAGCTCGGGCTCGTCGGGCCCCGAGCCGACGACGACCCGGGTGCGACTCGCGCTGAGTCCGCAGCGCTCGCACCCGAGCAGCTCGGCCGGCGCCTCCACGGCTAGTCCACCAGGACCCGGGGGACCCGCGCGCCGATCCCGCAGAGGATCTCCCAGCTGATCGTGCCGGCGCGAGCGGCCCACTCGTCGGCGGTGATCGCCTCGTCGCCCTGGCGCCCGAGCAGGACCACGTCCTCACCGAGGTCGACCTCGTCGTCGCCCACCTCGACGAGGACCTGGTCCATCGTCACGACCCCCGCGAGCGGGTAGCGGCGCCCGCCGATGAGGACCTCGGCCCCGGCCTCGAAGAGCCGTCGGGGGTAGCCGTCGGCGTAGCCGAAGGGGACCGTCACGACCGTCGCCTCGCGCTGGAGCGCCCGGCGCCGCCCGTAGCTCGGCCGCTCGCCGGCCGCCAGGCGCCGCCGCGCGACGACCTGGGCGCGCAGGGTGAGGGCCGGCACGAGGGAGGCGCCGTGCTCTTCGAGAGCCGACCCGAGCCACGGCGCGGGCAGGTAGCCGTAGAGGGCGAGGCCGACGCGCGCGAGGCTGCGCCGCGTCGCGGGGTACCCGAGGCTCGCGGCCGAGTTGGCGAGGTGGACCTGGCGCGGGACGACCCCGCGCGCGGCGAGGCCGGCGAGCACCCCGTCGAAGCGCTCGACCTGGGTGGCGGTGAAGTCCCGCTCCCCCTCGTCCTCGCCGTCGGCCACCGGGAAGTGGGTGTAGACGCCCTCTAGGTCGACGTAGGGACTCGCGAGGACCCCGACGACGCGCTCGACCTCCTCGGGGGCGACGCCCATGCGGTGCATGCCGGTGTCGACCTTGAGGTGCACCCGCGCCCGGGCCGCGCGGCGCGTCGCCACCGCCACCACGGCCTGGGCCCCCGAGAGCGAGCCCACCGTGAGGGTGAGGTCGTTGGCCATCGCGGCGTCGAGGGCCGACGCCTGGATCTCGGCCAGCAGCAGGATCGGGGCCGTGACGCCCACCCGGCGCAGCTCGAGGCCCTCGTCGACGATGGCCACGGCGAGCAGGTCGGCCCCGGCCTCGAGGGCGGCCGGCCCGACGAGGGTCGCCCCGTGGCCGTAGCCGTTGGCCTTGACGACGGCGCAGAGACGCGTCTCGCCGAGCACCGCGCGCAGGGACTCGACGTTGTGGCGCAGGGCCGAACGGCTGATCTCGGCCCAGGCCGGGCGGTGGACGCCCTCGGCCGGCATCAGTCGGCCGGCTCGGCGACCGCGACGGCGATCGCCGAGAGGTCGCTGTGGGTGAGCGACACCAGCACCTCGCCGACGCCCCGGCGCCGCGCGAGTTCGGCCGCCGCGTCGTGGAGCGCGATGCGCGGCTGGCCCGAGGGCTCCTTCACGACCTCGATCGAGCGCCACGGCACCGAGCCGAGGCCGACCCCGAGGCTCTTCATCACGGCCTCCTTCGCGGCGAAGCGCGCCGCCAGCCGCTCGGCGCGGCCCCGGCCGTCGCGCCGCTCGCCCTCGGTGAAGAGGCGCTCGACGATCCGCGGGCGCCGCTCGAGGGCGAGCGCGAAGCGCGCCACGTCCACCACGTCGACGCCGACCCCCCGCACGGCCACTACTCGACCGTGACGGTCTTGGCGAGGTTGCGGGGCCGGTCGACGTTGCGCCCGAGGCCCCGGGCCATGGCGTAGGCGAAGAGCTGCAGGGGCACCACGTCGACCATCGGCGAGAAGAGGGGCTCGGTCGCCGGCACCCGCAGCACGTAGTCGGCGACGGCCTCGATCCTCTCGTCGTCGTCGGTCGCCACCACGACGAGCGACGCGCCGCGGGCCTTCACCTCGGCGAGGTTGGAGAGCATCTTGTCGTACATCACGGGGTCGGTCGCCACCGCGACCACCACCACGCCCGGCTCGATGAGCGCGAGGGGGCCGTGCTTGAGCTCGCCCCCGGGGTAGCCCTCGGCGTGGACGTAGGTGAGCTCTTTGAGCTTGAGGGCGCCCTCCATCGCCGTGGGCAGGCCCACGTGGCGGCCCAAGTAGAAGAAGTCGCGCGCGCCCACCAGCTGCTTGGCGACGTCGGTGACGGCCTCGCGCCGCGCAAGGGTCGTGGCCACGAGCCCGCCCACGGCGCCGAGGCCCCTCACGTGGGCCTCGAGGTCGCCGGCGGGCAGCGTCGCGCGCAGCTGGGCGAGGCGCAGGGCCAGCATCTCGAGGGCGGCCACCTGGGCGACGAAGGACTTGGTCGAGGCGACCGACACCTCGAGCCCGGCGCGGGTGTAGACGACCGCGTCGGCCTCGCGCGCCAGGGAGGAGTCGACGATGTTGGTCACGGCCACCACCCGCGCCCCGCGCCGGCGCGCCTCGCGCACCGCCTGGATCGTGTCGATCGTCTCGCCGCTCTGGGAGACCCCGATCACCAAGGTGCCGACCTCGACCACGGGGTCGCGGTAGCGGTACTCGCTGGCGATGTCGACCTCGGTGGTGAGCCGGGCCCAGCGTTCCAGGGCGTACTTCGCGACGAGGGCCGCGTGGTGGGAGGTGCCCGTCGCGACGATGACCACCCGGCGCACCTCGCGCAGCTCCTCGTCGGCGACGCGCAGCTCGTCGAAGGTGATCGTGCCGTCTCCCCGGCGCCGATCCAGCAGGGTGTTGGCGAGGGCGGTGGGCTGCTCTTCGATCTCCTTGGTCATGAAGTCCTCGAAGCCGCCCTTCTCGGCCGTCTCGAGGTCCCAGTCGATGGCGAGCTGGCGCAGCCGCACCGGCGCGCCCTCCAGGTCGACCGCGACGAACCCGGCCGGCGCGAGGCGCACGACCTGGTCGTCGTCGACCGCGTAGAAGGCGCTCGCCCGATCCAGGATCGCCGGCACGTCGCTCGCGAGGTAGGTGCGCCCGGGGGCCGTGCCCACGATGAGCGGCGAGACCCGCCGGGCGGCGACGATCACGTCGGGCTCGGCGGCGTCCACGGCCGCCACGGCGAAGGCGCCGCGCACGAGCGCCAGGCCCTGGCGCATCGCCTCGACCAGGTCGGCCCCGGCGCGGCGGGCCTCCTCGATGAGGTGGGCCAGCACCTCGGAGTCGGTGCGCGAGGAGAAGGCGTGGCCGCGCGCCTCGAGCCCGTCGCGCAGCTCCGCGTGGTTCTCGATGATCCCGTTGTGGATGATGGCGACCTGTCCCGTGCAGTCGAGGTGGGGGTGGGCGTTCTCGGCCCCGGGGGCGCCGTGGGTGGCCCACCGGGTGTGCCCGATGCCCGAGGCGAACCCCGCGGGGGCCTCGGCGCAGGCCTCGACGAGGGCCCGCACCGACTCGGTCCCCGAGGCGGTGCGGGCCCGCCAGGTCTCCCCGGGGCGCACCAGGGCCACCCCGGCCGAGTCGTAGCCGCGGTACTCGAGGCGCGCGAGGCCCTCGAGCAGGGTGTCGAGCGCGTCGGGTGTGCCGACCACGCCGATGATCCCGCACATGGGCCCCAGCCTACCCGGGGGCCCTCGCCGGACCCCGGGGGGCTAGGGGTGGGCGATCGCCGCGAGGGCCGCGACGTACTCCTCGACGAGGGCCGCGTCGGTCGCTTCGACCATCACGCGCACCACCGGCTCGGTACCCGAGAGGCGCACGATGAGCCGGCTCTCCCCCGCGGCCAGGCCGTGTCGGTCGACCTCGCGCGCGAAGAGCTGCTCGACCTCGGCGACGTCGACCGACTCGCGCGGCAGGCTCACCAGCGCCTGGGGGACGCGGGCCCACGCGTCGCGCGCCAGCGCGCCGAGGGGGCCGCGCCGGGCCACGAGCTCACCGAGCAGCAGGCCCGTGAGGAGACCGTCACCGGTGGGGGCGAGGTCACGGAAGATGAGGTGTCCCGACTGCTCGCCGCCGATCGTCCAGCCCCGCTCGTCGAGGGCGAGCAGGACGTTGCGGTCGCCGACCTCGGTCTCCACGACGCTGACCCCGGCCGCCCCGAGGGCCCGGTGCAGGCCGAGGTTGCTCATGGTCGTCACGACGATCCCGCCGTCGAGCTCGCCGCGGGCCCTCCGGTCGAGGGCGAAGAGCACGAGCAGGTCGTCCCCGTCGCGCACCGCGCCGTCGGCGTCGACGGCGATCAGGCGGTCGGCGTCGCCGTCGAGCGCGAGGCCGAGGTCGGCGCCGTGCTCGGTGACGGCCGCCACCAGCGCCGTGACGTCGGTCGAGCCGGCGCGGTCGTTGATGTTGCGCCCGTCGGGTTGGTCGTGGATGACCTCGAGGCGCGCGCCGGTCGCGGCGAAGAGCGCGGGCGCGACGTGGCTCGCCGCCCCGTTCGCGCAGTCGAGCACGATCGATAGCCCCGAGAGGTCGACCGGCACCCGCGCGCGCAGCCAGGCGACGTACTCGGCCTCGGCCGACCCGTCGACCGGCGGGGTGGGGCGCGCCTCACGCGGGGAGGACGGGGCCGAGGCCAGGGCCTCCTCGACGGCCGACTCGGTCGGAAGGTCGAGCTTCGCCCCCCCGAGGCCGAGGACCTTCAGGCCGTTGTCGTAGTAGGGGTTGTGCGAGGCCGACACGACGACGCCCACCCCGCCGCGTATCTGGGCGATCGCCGCCACGCCCGGGGTGGTGAAGTGTCCCAGGTTGACCGCCTCGGCGCCGCCCTCGTAGAGGCCGTGCAGCACCGCCGCGGCCAGCGCCGGGGAGCTCGCGCGGGTGTCGTAGCCGACGTAGGCCGGGACCGAGAAGACCGTCGCGACCGCGCGGCCCAGCCGGTAGGCGAGCTCCTCGGTGACGGCCTCGCCGGCCCGACCGCGGATGCCGTCCGTGCCGAAGCGCACGGGCGCCGACATCAGCGCTTCGAGTACTGGGGCGCCTTGCGGGCCTTCTTCAGGCCGTACTTCTTGGTCTCCTTCTTGCGCGC
>JAKBNI010000068.1 GCA_021831125.1 Actinomycetes bacterium
CGGGGCGCCCGTCGGCCGGTGCACGCGGCCCCGGGGCCCCGCCGACTCGGCGACGACCAGGTCGGGCGCCCGCGAGCGGTCGTGGGCCACGTTGTAGAGGAGGCCGACCGCGAAGAGCTCCACGATGAGCGCGGTGCCCCCGTAGGAGAAGAACGGCAGGGGGACCCCGGTAACCGCCCACCACCCGACCACGGAGGCGACGTTGATGACGGCCTCCACCATGATCCAGGTGGTGATCCCCACGACGATGAGCCGGTAGGTCCCGTGCGGGCTGCGCTGGGCGATGCGCACCGCCGTCACCAAGAAGGCGACGAAGAGAGCGAGGACGCACAGGGTGCCGACCAGCCCGAGCTCCTCGCCGATCACGGTGAAGATGAAGTCGGTGTGCGCGTTGGGCAAGAGCCCGTACTTCTCGCGACTGTGTCCGAGCCCGAGACCCGTGAGGCCACCGGCCCCGAGGCCGATCTTCGACTGGAAGAGCTGGTAGCCGCTCGTCAGCAGGTTCGCGTTCGGATGCAAGAAGGCGGTCAAGCGCTGGGCCGAGTAGGGCTTGATCTTCATGAAGAGAACGAAGCCCGCCACGCCGACCACGCCGACGGCGACAAAGAAGCGACGCGGCAGGCCGACCATCCACAACATCACCAACGCGAGGCAGAAGACCACCGACGCCGTCCCGAGGTCGGGTTCGGCGACGACGAGGAGGCCACCGACCAGGATCGGCCAGCTGAGCACGAGCACCCGTCGCCAGTCACCCAACTCACGGTGGTGACGTTCGATCAGCCAGGCGACGAAGAGGATGGTGAAGAGCTTGAAGAGCTCCGAGGGCTGCAGCTGGATCACCTTGAGGTTGAGCCACCGGGTGCCGCCGTTGGACGACGTGCCGACCAGGCGCACCGCCACGAGCAGACCCACCCCGACGTAGGCGAGGGCCGGCGCGCTCCTCACCAGCCGGTCGAGTCGGACCCGCGCGGCGAGGTAGAACGCGACCACGCCGAGCGCGAGGTAGGCGACGTCACGCACCATGATCGAGAAGACCGACGTCCCCGCCGCGGCGGCCTCGCCCTCACTGGCCGAGGCCACGAAGACCGTGCCCAAGGTGACCATCGCCGCCGTGATTCCCAGGAGCGTGCGCCCGAGCGCGCCACCGCGCTCGAACGGCTTGAGGAAGCGACCCTCGGACATCAGACCACCTTGGCGATCTTGAGGAAGTCACCGTAGAAGATCCCGAGGCCGAGCATCGCGAGCAGTCCGGCCAGAATCCAGAAGCGGATGATGACCGTCGTCTCCGGCCACCCCTTCATCTCGAAGTGATGGTGGAACGGCGCGATCTTGAAGATGCGTCGGCCGAAGACGCGGAAGCTGACTACCTGCAGGATCACCGACAGGGTCTCCGCGACGAAGAGACCGCCGATGACGATCAGCAACAGGTCGAGGTTCATGAGCAGGCAGAGGGCGCCGAGCCCGGTCCCGATGGCCAGCGATCCGGTGTCGCCCATGATGATCCGCGCCGGCGCCGCGTTCCACCAGAGGAAGCCGAGGCACGCACCCACGAGGGCCACCGCCACCAGGCCCAGGTCGAGCGCCGCGTGGAGTCGGTAGATGCTGTAGTGACGGAACTGCCAGTAACCGATGATCGCGAGGACGCCGAAGCAGAACGTCGCCGCACCGGCCGCGAGACCGTCGAGCCCGTCGGTGAGGTTCACCGCGTTCGACGTCCCCACCACGACAAAGACCGCGAGCACGAACCACCCCACGGCGCTGAGCCCCCAGCCCGGCAGGGAGAAGCGCGTGAACGAGAGATCCGTCGACGTGTGCACCCAGGTCAGCGCCAGCACGGCGAAGACCCCGGCGATGACCAGCTGGCCGGCAAATTTGCCGCGCTTGTTGAGGCCCAGGTTGCGCGCGTTGCGCACCCCGATGAGGTCGTCGAGGAATCCCAGTGCGCCCGAGGCCACGATGACCGCGAGCGCGAGGAAGCCGGCCCGCGAGAAGGTGATGGCCGTCCCGACGTGACCCATGACGTAGCCGACGGCCGTGGCGCCGACGATCACCACGCCCCCCATCGTCGGCGTGCCCGCCTTGTGCTGGTGGGTGGCCAGGTCCTCGAGGATGCGCTGGCCGATCGCGCGCGCGCGCAGCGAACGGATCCATAGGGGCGTCACGAGCAGCGCGAGGAGGAAGGCCACCCCCCCGGCCTCCATCAGGCTCAGCATCCACTCACCTCACGTACTCTCGGGCGACCTCGCGGTCGTCGAAGGGGACCACCGAGTCGCCCACGGTCTGGGTGGTCTCGTGTCCCTTGCCAGCCACCACGACGACGTCACCCGGACCGGCGGCCTCGATCGCCGCGGCGATGGCCCGACGCCGATCCACCTCGCGCACGAGGACGGCACCGGAGCCGATTCCCGCCGCCACGTCGTCCATGATGGCATCCGGCGACTCCGAGCGAGGGTTGTCCGAGGTCAGCACGACCACGTCGGAGCGCGTGGCCACGGCGTCGCCCATCTCGGGCCGTTTGGTGCGGTCCCGGTCGCCCCCGGCGCCAAAGACCGTGACGACCCGGGCCGAGGGTTCGAGCGAGCGCACGTCGTCGAGCAGGCGCGCCAGTCCCTCGGGGGTGTGGGCGTAGTCGACGACCACCGTGACCTCGTGGCCGTGGATGACCTCGAAGCGCCCGGGGACGGGTGACACGTCGGACACGGCCCGCGCGAGGCCCGCCTCGTCGAGACCGAGGCCGGCCGCGATCGCCAGGGCGACGAGCACGTTGTCGACGTTGTAGTCACCCACGAGCGGCGAGTTCACGAGGTGGCCCCGCCAGAAGAACGTCGAGCCCGACAGCGCACAGACCACCTCCTCGGCGTCGGCCCGTCCCACCGGGGTCACCGGCAGGACCGTCTGCGCGGCGAGGCGGGCCCCGTAGGGGTCGTCGGTCCAGATGACCGCCCGACGCGCCCGCTCGGGGGTGAACAGGGAGGCCTTGGCCGCGAAGTACGCCTCCATCGTCCCGTGGTAGTCGAGGTGCTCGTGGCCGAGGTTGGTGAAGGCGGCCACACAGAAGAACAGCCCCTCGACCCGGTGCTGGTCGAGCGCGTGGCTCGACACCTCGAGGGTGACGACCCCGTCGGCGATCGCGGGGTCGAAGGCGTCGACTTCGCGGGCGAGGGCCCGGTAGAGGTCGGGGGCCGCGGGCGTGGTGCGCGCGCCCGTGAGCGTCCCGATCGCACCGGCGTTCCAGCCGAGGCGTCGGGCGAGGTCGGCGACGAGCGTCGTGACCGTCGTCTTGCCGTTGGTGCCGGTGACCGCGACCAACTTCGAGCGGGTCTGGGGCTCCCCGACCACGACGGCGCTGGCGTGGGCCACCAGGGCGTCGATCTGGCTCGCGGGCACGACCAGGACCGGCACCGCCACACCCACCGGCCGGTCGCTCACGACCACGACGGCGCCCCGGGCCACGGCGTCGGCCGCGTGCTCGGCGCCGTGGACCCGGGTCCCCTGAAGGGCGAAGAAGAGCGTCCCCGGCTCGCAGGTCCGCGAGTCGATTTCGACCCGGGTCACCTCGAGGGCGGCCGTCGCCACGTCCAGGGTCAGGTCGTCGAGGACGTCGCCCAACTGCATCAGGTCACGTCCGAGGACATCGTGGCCGCCGTGGCGGGCAGGGGGTGCTGGAAGACCCCGCTGGAGGGGATTCCGTAGTGGTGCAGGGCGTAGGACATGACCTGCTGGAACACCGGGGCCGCGACGGTGCCGCCGTAGATATTTGTCACCGGGCGCTCCACCACCACGATCATCGACAGCACCGGGTGGTTCGCGGGGGCGAAGCCCACGAAGCTCGCGTAGAAGTCGTTGGTGAGGGTGTCCTTGCCCGGCGTCGGGATGGTCGCGGTACCGGTCTTGCCCGCGACCTCGTAACCCGGGATGACCGCGTAGGTGCCGGTCCCGGCGAGCACCACCTGCTTGAGCATGTTCACCAGCGTCTGGTCGACCCCCGGAGTCAGGACCTCGTGGGTCGCACTCGGAGCCGTCGGCCGTACGGTGCCGTTGGGCTCGACGAAGCCCCGCACGAGCTTGGGCTCGACGAACACGCCATCGTTGGCCACCGTGTTGAAGGCGTCGAGAACTTGAATCGCCGGAACCGCGTCGACCTGGCCGATGGGCAGGGCGACTTCGTCGCTCGTGTACCAGTGGGCGGCGTCGACCAAGAGCCCGGGTGTCTCACCCGGGAAGCGGACCGCGGTCGTCTGGCCGAAGCCGAGCCGCTGGACCTGGGCGAGCAGGCCGGCCTCGCCGACGCGTAGCCCGATCTTGTAGGTGCCGATATTCGACGACTGGGCTAGGACCTGGGTCGCCGTGAGGTGGATGAGGCCGTGGTTCTCCGCGTCGTGGAAGACCCGTCCGCCGACGACCACCGAGTTGGGGATGGTGAAGACGGTCCTCGGGGTGATCTTTCCCTCGGAGAGGGCGGCCGAGAAGGTCACCACCTTGAACATCGAGCCGGGCTCGTAGGCCTGGGTGAAGGGGAGGTTGTTGAGGGTCTGCTCGATCCCCGGGGCCCCCACGCTGCGGCCCCACGCCGGGATCGGCCCCAGGATCCCCGCGTGAGTCTTGGTGTTGACGAGCGAGACGTCGGCGAGGACCTGGCCGGTGTGCACGTCCATGACCACCGCCTCACCCGCGAGGCCGTCGAACTTCTTGAGGTCGAGCGCCATGTCGCGTTCGGCCACGTACTGTAAGGACGAGTCGATCGTCAGCTCGAGGCCCACCCCGGGCGTGGAGCGCTTGAGGATCGTCGCGGTCGTCGCCGGCAGGGCCACCCCCGAAGCCGACATGAACTCCCGGGTGACGCCGGTCTGGCCGGCGAGCAGCGACTGGAACTTGTACTCCAGGCCCGCGGTGCCCCCACCGCTGGCGTTGACCCCGCCGATGACCGCGGTGGCCAGGGTCGGGTCCGGGTAGGCGCGCACCGAGGAGTCCTGGACGACGATCCCCGGAAACGCCAGGCCAGCGATCCGGTGGCCGTCGGCGAGGTCGAGGGCGTTGCTCAAGACGACGTATCCGTTCTTTTCCGACAGTTTCGTGGTGAGCTTGGCGACCGGCACGTGGACGAGGGGGCTCAACGCGGCGGCCTCCTTCGCCGGGTGCGCGATCTGGAAGTCATCGGCGATCACGAGCGAGGTGGGCTTGGAGATGGCCAGGGTCTGGCCGTTGCGGTCGAAGATGCCCCCGCGCAACGCCGGAGTCGTGACGTCGACGCGCACCTGAGCGAGCGACAGGCGCGCGTAGTGCGCGTGGTCGACCACCTGGAGGAAAAACAGCCGAACGCCCAGGGCGACGAACGCCCCGGCCATAACCGTGCGCAGCGCGACCAGACGACGACGCCCGGGTGGAGTCGGCGACGCCCCGCGAGCGCGGGGCCGGGCGTGGGTGGAGGGGTAGTAGGCGGTCACCGCTGCGTCCGAGATGTGACAGGTGCGTATCCGGAGAACTTCGGCAGAGGCAGTGGCGCATCAAGTGACGTAGAGGAGACCTGGGTGATCGTGGTCGGGTAGACGAGGTGGAGCGCTCCGGCGTGGGTGAGGACCTGACCGGGTCCGGACTGGTTCGTGAGCGAGCCGACCTGCTCGGCGTAGGTCGACTGGGCCTGGAGCAACTCACTCTGCAGGGTGTGGATCTCGACCTGGCGATTGGCCTCGAGCATCGTGCCGACGATTGAGATCGACAGCCCCAGCAGGACGATCACCGCTGAGCGCGTGACGGCCGAACCCCGACCCAGCCGCTCGGTCAGCGCGCGACGACGGGGCGCGACGGCGGCCCGAGCCGGTGCTCGGCGGGGCGAGCGCACCGTCGATCGCCGTCGCTCGGAGCGACGCGGCAGGGTGATGACGCTCACGGTGCGACCTTGCGCGCCGAGCGCAGGCGGGCCGAGCGAGCCCGGGGGTTGCGCGCCACCTCCTCGGGCGACGCGAGAAGGGCGCCACGGTGGGCGACCTCCACCCGGGCGACCGCCCCGCACACGCAGGGCAGCCCCGGCGGGCAGGTGCAGCCACCGGTGCGCTCCTCGTCGAAGAAGGCCTTGACCGCTCGGTCCTCACCCGAGTGGTAGGCGATCACGACCAGCACCCCGCCGGCCGCGAGGGACTCGAGTGCGCCGACCAGGCCCCGCTCGAGCTGGCCCCGTTCGTCGTTCACCTCGACGCGCAGCGCCTGGAAGACCCTCGTGGCCACGTGGCCCCGCCGACGAGCCGCGGGCGGGACGGCGCGCTCGACGGCCGCCACCAGCTCGAAGGTGGACGTCGGGCGCGCCGCCACCACCGCGCGCGCGATCGCCCCGGCGAAGCGCGACTCACCGTGCTCGCGCAACAGCCGGGCGAGGTCGTGGACCTCGACGCTCGCCAGGTACTGGGCGGCCGTGACGCCACGCGTCGGGTCCATCCGCATGTCCAGGGGGGCGTCCACCCGGAAGGAGAACCCTCGGGCGCCCTCGTCGAACTGGTGTGACGAGACCCCGAGGTCCATCAACACCCCGACCACCGGGTCGTCGCCGAGGAAGTCTCGGTTGGACGCGAGCACCGACGCGAGCTCGTCGAAGGTCGCCGCGGCGATGCGCACCCGGTCGGCGACGCCGGCCAGCCGCGTCGCCGCGGCGACGCGCGCGTCGGGGTCGCGGTCGATCCCGAGGACCCGCAGGTCCTCGCGCCGCTCGAGGATCGCCGCGGCGTGGCCGCCCCCGCCGAGCGTGGCGTCGACGACCACCCCGGCGGGAACCCCCGCCAGCAGGTCGACGACCTCGCGCGCGAGGACGGGTTCGTGATAGTTGACCTGGGCCATCCGCAGCCTTTCAGTCGCGGCGAGAGACGAGAGGGCGGAGGAGGGTTCCCGCCTCGTCGCCGCGACTGCCAGGCTGCGCGTGGTCCGCGGTCGGTACTGAACTCCCACGCCTCCTCTCACTCGAGTCCCCGCTTGAAGGTCGCCTCGGCGGCGTCGACCATCTCGACGTAGGTCGGTGGGTTCCACAGCTCGATGTGGTCGATCGCCCCCACGACGAGCACCTCGCCCGAGAGCTCGGCGTAGTCGCGGATCGCGGGGGGTAGGGCGAAGCGGCCCTGCTTGTCGAACTCGACCTCGGAGGAGTTCGCCGACCAGAACCGCATGACGCGCCGCTCCTCGGGGCCGCCCTCGCGCGCACGGGCGAGTCGCTCGTCCATCTGGCGCGCGAACTCGCTCGGGGTCCACAGGGCGACGCACCCCTCGGTGTTCGGGCTGAGGCTGCCCCCACGCTCGAAGGCCGCGCGAAACCGCGCGGGCAGGATGAGGCGGCCCTTGGCGTCCAGCGAGTGCTGGAACTGGCCCACGAAGCCGAGCATCGCTCTCCTCCCACGGGCCCTCCACTGGCCCCCACTTCGTGACACCATACACCACTTCTCCCCACCATTCCCCAGATTGTGGGCGTGTTGATGCCCCAGCTCTGTAGTGGGCGCCACCGACGAGCGGGTGCGGTCGCTCTGCCGGGCGGCGAGGGTCAGGCGAGGGGGGCGGGACGCTCGACCCGCCAGGGCCCGTCGACGAAGGTCAACTCCTCGAGCAGCGCGCCCGCGGCGGCGTCGAGGTCGAGGGTCGAGACCGTGGCGTGCTCGAGCGAGGCGTACGACCCGGGATCACCCGCGAGCGCCGGAGCGAGCCGGGCCTGGGCGGTAGCGGCCAGCAGCGTCGAGACGAAGGCGCCCTCGCGGACCCGCCACTGCGTCACCCCCACGGCCTTCAGGCCCGAGACGAAGACCTCGCCGGGACCCCGCCCGGCGAAGCAGACGCCGGGTCGGGACGGGTCGATCACGAGCCTTCCCCGATGGACCTCGACCGGCACGCCGAGGCGGGCCCCGAGAACTCGGGCCCACCGGTCCCCCGCGGCCAGGGCCGTCGCGTGGACGTCGGGGGACCAGCGGGGATCGCCCGCGGGAACCCACCAGTCGACCCATAGGTCGCCGCGGCCCAGCAGCACCACTCCCCCGCCGCCGCGCCGGCGGCGCACCGCCACCGTGCCGAGGGCGTCGAGCTCGAGCGTCTCGATCGGCTGGGCGCTGCCCAGGACGACCAAGGGGGCCGACGTCGTGCGGACGAAGACGGTCGCGACCTCCGTCGAGCGGAGCCGGTCGTAGTCGATCAGCTCGTCGACGACGAGGCTCACGACGCCTTGGGCAGGTACGGCGCCCAGAGCGGGTCGGGATCGGGCACGTGGCGCCACCGCCACCAGGGCCCCTCGGGGATCCTCGGCTCGAAGTGCATCCGCCAGCCGATCTCCTCGACCAAACGGTCGCCCTTGAGCAGGTTGTGGTGCTTGCAGGCCGCGACGACGTTGAGCCAGTCGTGGCGCCCGCCGCGCGAGCGCGGCACGACGTGGTCGACCGTGTCGGCGTGCTCGAGGCAGTACGCGCAACGGTAGCTGTCGCGCAGCAGCAGGGCCCGGCGGGTGAGCGGTGGGGTCCGCACCCGCGAGGGCAGCCGGACCATCTCGCACAGGCGCACGATCGAGGGGATCTCCACGCTCACCGAGGCCGAGCGCCAGACCTGAGGAGCCTCGGGAACGGCCACGGGCTCCGCCCGGCCCCCGAGCACGAGCACGACGGCCCGACGGTCCGACACCAGTTGCAGGGGCTCGTAGGTCGCGTTGAGCAAAAGCACCCGGCCCATGGCTAGAACTTACCGTCGACCCTTCTGGCCCACCGACCACCGCGCGGCGCGCACGACCTCGTCCACCCCGAGGCGTCCGTCCTCGCGACCGGTGGCCGTCGCCACACGGAAGCGCCAGTAGGCACGGTCGGGGAGCGGGAGGAAGGGCCAGCGTCGCCACCACCCCCGCCGGCGCAGCCGCCACCCGGCGCGCGCCAGGATGACCGCGTCGCCGGGGTGACGCCCGACGTGCTCGGCCAGCCCGCGCACGGGCAGCCCCCTCACGGTCGGTCCCCCCAGGCGACGGCCGCCGCCCCGAGCAGGGGACCCGCGGAACCGAGGGGCGAGGGCTCGAGCGCGACGTCGCACGCGTAGCCCAGCCGCGCGACCCTCCGCGCGCTCTCCGTCGCGCGCTCGAAGAACGTGGAGCCGTAGCCCAGGGCGACCGAGCCCGCCACGAAGCAGCGCACGAAGTCGAGCGTGGCCGCGAGGGCTCCCACGGCCCGACCGACGAGCTCGGCCGCGCGCCCCCGCTCGGCGTCGTCGGCTTCACTGGCCGGGCGGCCGGTACGCCGCTCGATCGCTCCCCCGGAGGCCTCCGCCTCCAGACAGCCCCGCGCCCCGCAGCGGCATCGCACACCCCCCTCGACCACCACCAGGTGGCCGACGTGGCCCGCGTTGCCCGTGCGACCACCCACCAGTCGCCCGTCGAGGACGAGTCCACCGCCCACCCCGGTTGAGACGACCATCGACAGGTAGTCGCTCACGCCGCGGGCGGCGCCGAAGCGGCCCTCACCGAGGGCGAGCGCCCGGGCGTCGCCCTCCACCGTGACGGGCAGGTCGAGCTCGCGCGCGAGCGCGTCACGCAGGGGGAAGTCCCTCCACGCCAGGATGTTGAGGGGGGACACCGTCTCGCCCCCCGGGGTCATCGGCCCCGCGCAGCCCACCCCCACCCGGTCCACGCGAGAGCGGTCGAGGTGCGCCGCGGCCAGTTCGCACACGGCCGAGAAGAGGTCCACGGGGTGCTCGGCGACCTCCAGGCGACCGACGTCGCCGATCACGCCCTCGGGCGTGACGACCGCCACCGCGACCTTCGAGGCCCCGACGTC
>JAKBNI010000069.1 GCA_021831125.1 Actinomycetes bacterium
CCCGGCACCGAGGGCGGGGCGCGCCGGACGCGCCGGCGCCGCGGCACCGAGCGCCGGGGCCGAGCCCAGGGCCGCTACCTCATGGCGGTGCACACGACCCCCGAGGGGACCCACATCGCCACCCTCGAGGGGCGCACGATGGTGGAGTACGTGCTCGCCAAGACGGCGGACGAGACCACCCAGATCGACGGCAACATCTACGTCGGGCGGATCCAGAACGTGCTGCCGGGCATGGAGCTGGCCTTCGTGGACATCGGGATCCCCAAGAACGCCGTGCTGTACCGCGGCGACGTGGCCTACGACGCGGAGGACCTCGAGGGGCCGATCAAGGACATGCGCATCGAGCAGATGATCCGGGCCGGTCAGACGATCATCTGCCAGGTCACGAAGAACGCCATCGGGGCCAAGGGCGCCCGGCTCACCCAGGAGGTCAGCCTGCCCGGTCGCTTCGTGGTGCTGGTGCCAAACTCCTCGACGATCGGGATCTCCAAGCGGCTGCCCGACGGGGAGCGCCGCCGGCTGCGCAAGATCATCGACGAGGTGAAGCCCGCGCGCCACGGGCTCATCGTGCGCACCGCGGCCGAGGGCGTCTCGGCCGACGACCTGGCCCGCGACGTGGCCTCGCTGTCGGAGAAGTGGGAGGCCATCGAGGCCGAGGTGGGCCGCTCGAACCAGCCCCGACTGATCTACCGCGACCTCGACCTCGCGGTGCGGGTCCTGCGCGAGGAGCTCAACGACGACTACCGGGCCGTCCTGATCGACGACGAGGAGCTTCACGACAAGGTGCGCGAGTACGTGTTGGCCGTCAACCCCGAGCTCGCCGACCGCATCGAGTACTACGACCCCGCGGTCGAGTCGCTCCCGCTGTTCGAGCGCTACTTCGTCCACGAGCAGCTCCACCGGGCCCTCGACCGCAAGGTGTTCCTCCCCTCGGGTGGCTCGCTCATCATCGAGCGCACCGAGGCCCTCACGGTCATCGACGTGAACACCGGCAAGAACGTGGGCAAGAACAACCTCGAAGAGACGGTCTTTCGCAATAACCTCGAGGCGGCCGAGGAGGTCGCGCGCCAGCTGCGCCTGCGCGACATCGGGGGCATCATCGTCATCGACTTCATCGACATGGAGTCCAAGGCCAACCGCGACGCCGTCGCCTCGGCCCTGCGCCAGGCCCTCAGCCGGGACAAGACCCGCACCCAGGTGTTCGACATCTCCGAGCTGGGCCTGGTGGAGATGACCCGCAAGCGGGTCAACGAGGGCCTGCTCGAGGCCCTGTCGGTGCCCTGCTCGGTCTGCGACGGTCGGGGCTTCGTCGTCCAGACCGGGCTGTAGCCGCCTGCCCGTCGGCTAGTATGGACTCCCTATGTACGCCGTCATCCGAGTAGGCACCTCCCAAGAGCGCGTCACCGAGGGCCAGGTCGTGCGCGTCGACCTGCGGCCCGAGGAGGTGGGCGCGAGCGTCGAGTTCCAGCCGGTCCTCGTGGTCGACGGCGACGCGGTCGTCGCCGGGCCGGCTCTCAAGGGGGCGACGGTGACCGGCACGATCCTGGGCGAGGAGAAGGGCCCCAAGATCCGCGGGCTGACCTACAAGCCCAAGGCCATCCAGCGCCGCCGCTGGGGCCACCGTCAGCGCTACTCGACCGTCGAGATCACCAAGATCTCGACCAGGGCCTAGGAGGAGAGATGTCCAAGACCAAAGGGGGTGGCTCCACCCGCAACGGCCGCGACTCGCGGGCCCAGCGCCTCGGCGTGAAGGCCTTCGACGGCACGGTGGTGAAGACCGGCTCGATCCTCGTGCGCCAGCGCGGCACCCAGTTCCACCCCGGTCGCAACGTGGCCAAGGGCAAGGACGACACGCTCTTCGCCCTGGAAGAGGGCACGGTCAAGTTCGGCTTCCGCGCGGGGCGCAAGCTGGTGGACGTCCTCACCGACTGACCCCGCCCCACCGAGACGACGGCCCCGGGCTCGCGCCCGGGGCTTTCGTGCTTCCCGGGCCGGGCGCCTCGGCTTCACCCGCGCCGGTCGTCCTCGGCCAGGTCCCGGATGCGCTCGAGCGAGGCGAGGAGCCGCTCGGAGGTCGTCGCCCGGGCCCGGGGCATCCGGCCCTCGTCGGTGAGCTCGCTCCAGTCGTAGGTGTGGGTGACCCGCGTGCGCCCGGGTTCGAGCGTCTCGAGCTCGAAGGACCACTGGTGGCCCGGGGGCGCGAGGCCCGGCTCGGCCGGGCGCCAGGCGATGCGAACCCCCTCAACGAAGTCCACGACGTGGTTCTCGCGCACCATGCCGTTGGTCAGGTGGGTGGTGAAGACCTGGCCGGCCCGGCGCACCCGTTGGCCCGGCTCGGACCGGACGAGGTTGTCGTTGCCGTCCCAGCGAGGCTGGGCCGCGGGGTCGGCGATCAGCTCGAAGACTCGCGGGGCCGGCGCGGCGACCTCGATCCGGGCGCTCACGACGCGGGTCTCGGGGTCGCTCACCGGGCCAGTCAACCACGTCGCGGGACACGGGGCCAGAGACGACGAGAGCCCCGGGCCCTGGGGCCCGGGGCTCTCGCGGGACGAGGGGACTAGCCCTTCACGGCCTTCTTGAAGGTTGACCCGATCGACACCTTGGGCGCCCGCGACGCCTTGACCTGGATGGTCTCGCCCGTCTGGGGGTTGCGGGCCGTGCGGGCCTTGCGCTCGACGCGCTCGAACGACAGGAAGCCCGACAGAACGATCTTCTCACCCTTCGACACGTTGGCGACCACGACGTCCTCGAAGGACTTGAGGACCTCCGCCACGGTGCTCTTGGTGGCGCCAGTCTCGGCCACAATTGCATCTACCAACTCGGCCTTGTTCACCGGTCGACTCCTTTTTCTCTTTCGTGTCGGCACTGGGGGCTCCCAGCCACCGGGGCCATTTTTACCCTCTTTTCTTGGAAATTCGGGCATTTGGGCCCGAGAGATGACCGCGGGCGCCCTCGCGGAGGGCTGTCGTGCCTGGTCAGGGCGGAATCACTGCCCCGGATCGTTCGAGCCGGGGCAGGACGGGGCCCTACGATGGCGCGATGGACAGCCCCGATCGCCAGCAGCTGCACGGACTCCTCGAGCGTGAGCGGGCCCGGTACCGGGCCGAGCACCCCCGCTCGCTCGCCCTCAGCCAGGGGGCGCGCAACCTGCTGGCGGGCGTGCCGATGACCTGGATGCGCAAGTGGGCCGGCGGGTTCCCCCTCGGCTTTGCGGGCGCCCACGGGGCGACCATCACCGACCTCGACGGCCACGACCTGGTCGACTTCGCCCTGGGCGACACCGGGGCGATGGCCGGACACTCCCCGGCGCCGCTCACGGCGGCCCTCGAGGAGCGGGTGGGGCGCGCGGGCGGGGTCACGACGATGCTGCCCAACGAGGACGCGCAGTGGGTGGCGGCCGAGCTGACGCGGCGCTTCGGGCCGACCCGGTGGTCGTTCACCCTCACCGCGACCGACGCGAACCGCTGGATGCTGCGCCTCGCGCGCATGGTCACCGGCCGGGCGAAGGTGCTCGTCTTCAACTACTGCTACCACGGCACCGTGGACGAGACCATCGCGGTCATCGGGCGAGACGGGCGCGCGACCTCGCGCCCGGGCAACGTGGGGCCGGCCGTGGACCCGGCCGCCACGACCAGGGTCGTGGAGTTCAACGACCTGGCGGCCCTCGAGCGCGAGCTGGCCGAGGGGGACGTGGCCTGCGTGCTGTGCGAGCCGGCCCTCACCAACATCGGGATCGTCCTGCCCGAGCCGGGCTTCCTCGAGGGAGTGCGCGCCGCGTGCGACGCCACCGGGACCCTCCTCGTCATCGACGAGACGCACACCTTCTCGGCGGGACCGGGCGGGGCCACCCGGCGCTGGGGCCTCGCGCCCGACGCCGTGACGATCGGCAAGTCGCTCGGCGGGGGCGTCCCCTCGGGCGCCTACGGGCTGAGCGAGGAGCTGGCCGCCCGGGTCCTCGCCGAGGCGGTCGACGGCTACGACCTCGAGGACGTGGGCGGGGTGGGGGGGACCCTCGCCGGCAACGCCCTGAGCCTGGCCGCCATGCGGGCCGTGCTCGGTGAGGTCCTCACCGACGAGGCCTTCGCCACGATGGAGGCGCTCGCCACGGACTTCGCGGCCGACGTCGCGGCCACGATCGAGCGCAACGCCCTCGCCTGGTCGGTCGTCCAGCTCGGCGCGCGCTGCGAGTACCGCTTCGCCTACCCCGCGCCGAGCAGCGGCGGGGCGTCGGCGGCCGCGAGCGATCCCGAGCTCGAGGAGTACCTCCACCTCTACGGGGTCAACCGAGGGGTCCTGATCACCCCCTTCCACAACATGGCGCTCATGTGCCCGGCGACGACGCGCGACGACGTGGCGCGCCACTCGGTCGTCTTCGCCGAGGCCGTGGGCGAGCTGGTCGCTTAGCCCCGGGACCGCGCGGGGGCCACCCGTAGGATGGGGCCGTGTCCGCCTTCGTCGACCGTGCCCAGCTGCACGCCCGGGCCGGTGACGGGGGTGCCGGCTGCGTGAGCTTCCGACGCGAGGCCCACGTCGCCAAGGGCGGCCCCGACGGCGGCGACGGCGGCGGCGGCGGCGACGTCTGGCTGGTGGCCGACCACAACCAGGCCTCCCTGCTCGGGTTCCGGGACCACCCCTTCCGCCGGGCGACCGACGGCCAGCACGGCTCGTCCAAGCGCCAGCACGGGGCCCGGGGGCGCGACCTCGAGGTCGCGGTGCCGGTGGGCACCGTCGTCTTCGACCTGGAGGGCGAGCCGCTGGTGGACCTCTCGGTCGAGGGGACGCGGTGGCTGGCCGCGGCCGGCGGCCTGGGGGGCATGGGCAACGCGCGCTTCCTCTCCAACGAGCGCCGGGCGCCGGCCTTCGCCGAGCAGGGCGAGCGCGGCGAGGAGCGGTGGCTCAACCTCGAGCTGAAGCTCCAGGCCGACGTCGCGCTCATCGGGATGCCCAACGTGGGCAAGTCGACGCTGATCGCGCGCGTCTCGGCCGCCCGACCCAAGATCGCCGACTACCCGTTCACGACGCTCGTGCCCAACCTGGGGGTGGTGCGCGTGGGCGCGCGGCCCGCGCGGCCCGGCGACGCCACCGAGTTCGTCGTGGCCGACATCCCCGGGCTGATCGAGGGGGCGGCCGAGGGCCGAGGGCTCGGCCACGACTTCTTGCGCCACGTCGAGCGCGCGGGCGTGCTCTGCGTGCTCCTCGACCTCGCCGAGACGGCACCCCTGTCCCCGAAGGACCAGCTCGAGGTGCTCCTGCGCGAGCTCGGTCGCTACCGGCCCGAGCTGCTCGAGCGCCCGAGGATCGTCGTGGGCGCCAAGGCCGACGTGGCCGCCCACGACTGGCCGGCCGACGAGACGATCTCCTCGGTCACCGGGGCCGGGATCGACCGGCTCCTCGGGCGCCTGGCGACCCTCGTCGCCGAGGGCCGCCGCCAGCGTGACGCCGCGGTCGCCGAGACCCTCGTCGTGCACCGCCCGGCCGTGCGCGAGGTGGGCGTGGAGCGGGTGGGCGAGGGCGAGTGGGCGGTCACGGGCCGCGCGGCCGCGCGGGCCGCGCGCTTCAGCGACCTCACCGACGAGGGCGCCCTGGCCGAGCTCGAGCGCCGGCTGCGCGACCTCGGGGTGGAGCGCCTCCTCGCGCGCGCCGGGGCCGCCGACGGCGACGTCGTCCACGTGGGCGCGGTCGCCTTCGAGTGGTACCGCCACGCCGGCGTGGGCGCCCCGTCCGGCCACCACCGCGCCACCCGGCGCGAGCGCCTCGCGCGCCACGGGCGCCTCGACGATGGTGAGGGACCCGAACCCGAAGACGGGTCGGGCGATGCCTAGCGTCGTGGTGAAGATCGGCACCTCGTCGGTCACCGACGCCGAGGGGGGCGTCGACGCGGCGGTGCTCGGCGCCGTGGCGGCCGACGTGGTGGACCTGCGCGGGTCGGGCTGGTCGGTGGTCGTGGTCACCTCCGGGGCGATCACCGCCGGCTGGGCCGAGGTCGGCGCCGGGCGACCCCGGCCGCGTGACGCGGTCACCCTCCAGGCGGTCTCGGCCGTGGGCCAGCCCCTCTTGATGCAGGCGTGGCGGCGGGCCTTCGCCGCGCTGGGCGCGCCGGTCGGCCAGGTGCTCCTCGCCCCCCTCGACTTCAGCCACCGGGGCCAGTACCTGCACGCGCGTGACACCCTCACCGCGCTGGCCGGACTGGGCGTCGTGGCCGTGGTCAACGAGAACGACGCCGTCGCCGACGAGGAGATCCGCTTCGGCGACAACGACCGCCTCGCCGCGCTCGTGGCGAACCTGGTGGCGGCGACCCACCTGGTCCTGCTGACCGACACGGCCGGGCTGCTCACGGCCGACCCTCGCGTCGACAAGGGGGCCACGCTCATCGAGGAGGTACGGGCCTTCGACGCCGACCTCGAGGCCCGCGCCGGGTCCAGCCGCTCCGGGGTGGGCAGCGGCGGCATGGCCTCGAAGGTCGCGGCGGCGAAGATGGCCTCGTGGTCCGGAGTGACCACCGTCATCGCCCCGGCCCGGGTCGAGCACGCGCTGGCCCACGCCCTCTCGGGCGAGCCGGGGGTCGGCACCGTCGTGCGACCCCGGGCGGCCCGGCTGTCGGCGCGCAAGTCCTGGATCGCCTTCGCCGTCCCCTCGCGCGGACGCGTCGCGGTGAACGAGGGCGCCCGGCGCGCACTCGAAGAGGAGGGCCGCAGCCTCCTGCCGGTCGGGGTCACCGCCGTCGAGGGGGAGTTCGCCGAGGGTGACGCCGTCGAGGTCGTGGCGCCCGACGGGGCGGTCGTCGCCAAGGGCCTCGCCCGGGTCGGTGCGTCCGAGTTCGCCTCGGCCGGGGTCGTGGTCGTCCACCGTGACGACCTGGTGCTCCTTCGTCGGGGCTAGGGATCGCCCGTTACGCTTGAGCCATGAGTGACGCCCTCCTCGCCCAGGGCCGGGCCGTGCGCGCCGCCGCGACGGCGCTGGCCCAGTCGACCGACGAGGTGCGTCGGGCCGTCCTCTTCGACGTGGCCGACCGGCTCGAGGCCCGGGTGGAGGAGATCGTGGCCACCAACGCGCTCGACCTCGCCGCCTACCAGGACTCCGGCCCGGGGCGAGACCGGCTGACCCTCACCCCGGCGCGGGTCGCGGCGATGGCCGGGGCCCTGCGCGACATCGCGGCGCTGGCCGACCCGCTGTACGAGGTGGTCGACTCCTTCACCCGCCCCAACGGCCTGCGCGTCGAGAAGGTGCGGGTGCCCCTCGGCGTCGTGGGGGTCGTCTACGAGAACCGGCCCAACGTCACCTGCGACGTCGCCGGGCTCTGCGTGCGCAGCGGCAACGCCGCCTTCTTGCGCGGCTCGTCCTCGGCCCAGCGCTCCAACGAGCTGCTGGTCGCCCTCTGGCACGAGGCCCTGGAGAAGGAGGGCCTGGCGACCGCGGCGGTCAGCCTGGTCGCCGACCCCTCCCGCGAGACCGCGGCCGCCTTCATGGGCCTGGTCGGGGTGATCGACTGCCTGATCCCGCGGGGAGGGCCGTCGCTCATCGCCGCCATGCGCGAGCACGCCCGGGTGCCCTACGTCCTCGACGGCGACGGCAACTGCCACGTCTACGTCGACCGCGCGGCCGACCTCGCGATGGCCCGCGCCATCGTCGCCAACGCCAAGACCTCCCGGCCCGGGGTGTGCAACGCGGCCGAGACCCTCCTCGTGCACCGCGACGTGGCCGACGACTTCCTCGCCGGCCTGGCCGACGCCCTGCCCGGGGTCGAGCTGCGCGCCGACGAGCGGGCCCGGGCCGCGCTGGCCGGGTCGGTGCCGGCCACCGACGCGGACTTCGCCACCGAGTTCCTGGACCTGGTGCTCGCCGTCGGGGTCGTCGACTCCCTCGACGAGGCCGTCGCCCACGTGGCCCGCTACGGCACCGGCCACTCCGAGGCGATCGTCACCGAGGACCCCGACGCCGCCGAGGCGTGGGTCCGCCGGGTCGACGCCGCGGCCGTCCTGGTGAACGCCTCGACGCGCTTCGTCGACGGCGGCGAGCTGGGTCTGGGCGGCGAGGTCGGGATCTCGACCCAGAAGCTCCACGCCCGCGGACCGATGGGCCTGCGCGAGCTGACCTGCCTCAAGTGGGTCGTGCGCGGCGAGGGGCAGGTGCGATGAGCCTCGACCCGCGCGACGAGGTGGCCGAGCGGCTCGGCCTGGCCGAGGTGCCGCCCCCGCGCTTCGCCAGCCCCGACGAGGTCCGCGACCGCCTGGCGCGCTCGGACTACCTGAGCGACGCGGCGATCGCCTCGACGACCTTCCTCGCCGACCGACTGGCCAAGCCGATCCTCGTGGAGGGGCCCGCCGGCACGGGCAAGACGGCGCTCGCCCGGGCCGTCGCCGAGGCGGTGGGCGCGCGCCTGGTGCGCCTCCAGTGCTACGAGGGGCTCGATGAGTCCAAGGCCCTCTACGAGTGGAACTACCGCAAGCAGCTGCTGCGGATTCAGGCGGGTCGCACCGAGTCCGGCGGGGCCGAGGAGTGGAAGGCGCTCGAAGAGGACATCTTCGCCGAGGAGTTCATGCTGACCCGTCCCCTCCTCGAGGCGATCACGGCCGAGGACCCGGTCGTCCTCTTGATCGACGAGGTCGACCGGGTCGAGCTCGAGACCGAGGCGCTCCTGCTCGAGGTGCTCTCGGAGTACCAGGTGTCGATCCCCGAGCTCGGCACGGTCCGGGCCCGTCAGATCCCGATGGTCTTTCTCACCTCGAACAACACCCGCGAGCTCTCCGAGGCCCTGAAGCGGCGCTGCCTCTACCTCTACGTCGGCTACCCCTCCATCGAGCGCGAGCGCGACATCATCCTGGCGCGGGTGCCCGGCGTCTCGGGCGCGCTGGCCACGCGCATCGCCCAGGTCGTGCGCAGCCTGCGCGAGCTCGACCTGAAGAAGGCCCCCTCGGTCTCTGAGACCCTGGACTGGGCCCGCACCCTGGTCGTTCTGGGACGCGAGGAGATCGGCGACGAGGAGGCCGCGGCGACGCTGCACATCCTGCTCAAGTACCAGTCCGACATCGAGCGCGCCACCACCGAGCTCCTGGGCGGCCGGGCGCGTGCTTAGCCTGCTCGCCGACTTCATCGGCGAGCTGCGCGCCGCCGGCATCCCGGTGTCGATGAGCGAGCACGTCGACGCGGCGCGCGCCTGCGAGGTGATCGACCTGGCCGACCGGGCGACCCTGCGCACGGCGCTCGCCGCGACCCTGGTCAAAGACGGGGGCCACCTCCCGGCCTTCGACGCCGCCTTCGAGGTCTTCTTCGCCCTGCGCGAGCCCCCGGCCCCCGACGCGGACGAGGCCGGCGCGGAGCTCTCGGGCGCGCCCGGGGCGGGCGAGGGCCCGGACCCGGGC